>CAVJDT010000084.1:0-2052 GCA_963648435.1 Bacillota bacterium | reverse complement strand
TTGTATCTATATTTGTTACAGTATTTGGAATCGTAATCCTAGCTAAGCTAGCACACCCTTTAAAGGCTGAACTACCAATAGCAATTAAGCTGTTTGGTAATTTAACTGACTGCAAATATGAACACCCCTCAAAGGCACTTGTATCTATGTGTGTTACGCTATTAGGTATACTAATGCTTTCTAAACTTGCACATCCTTTGAAAACCGAATTACCTATTGAGGTCATATTATTCGGTAGTGTTATACTTTGTAAAGAATAACAATTTTCAAAAGCGCCTGTATCTATGTGTGTTACACTATTAGGTATATAAACACTTGTTAAACTAGCACATCCTTTAAATGCTTCAGCACCAATACTAGTCACACTTAACCCACCAATTTGATTAGGTATTATTATAGAAGTTACATTACTATTTAAAGGTCCTAAAATTTTTAATACAGTTGAACCACTTTGATTTTCACAGCTAATATTAAATTCACTTTCAACTACTTTATAACACTTTTCGCACTTTAACCAATGCCTATTTCCTGCAGATACAAGTGATTCAAATTTATGTATACAAGTTGCTGCTTCTTCTAAATGTTCTTTTCCAGATAAACTAAATAAGCGAGAATTTGTAGCATCGCAATAAAAGCATACATATTTGTACAAATTCCCATCCTTCCAATACCTTCTATAATCATGAGTTGTATGTTTATTATTAGCAACTGCTAATCCTTGAATATCTTGATAGTGCAATCTTCCATCATCATGATACCCCATAAGAGAAATATGTGTCCATGGATCATTATTCATATCCAAATCTTGTAATCCTAGCATATGGCCCATTTCATGCAATATGGTACTATAATCATCGTGTTTTTTTATTTCAATTTTATGAAAACCTGGTACAGGATTAAACTCTCCTAATGCATCTTTTAATGCTGGGTTGTATCTAATTGGAACAACACCAGCTCCATTGCTTGATCGTTTTTCTAAGTTTACTATTGCACCTGAATAGTCTACTATTCTAACACTATTCCATTCCGATGCAGCTTTATCAACATTAGATATAAATTTTGCTTTTTGTTCAGAAGTTAATGCTGATAAAGTAGATTCATCTATCCAATATTTATATAATGGAGAAATAATAGGCATTACCTGCCAATTTCTACAACCACTTGGATAACTAGATGAATATCCTTCTTCTCTACTAGCACCACAAGTAGAACCACAACCAAATCCACTTGGAAATTCCGGAATAGTGTTATCCGAAGAACCATTAAGATTTTCCTGCAAATCATTTCCATTATTACAACCATAACCTGTATAATTATTAGAATCAACTTCCAGTTCAATATTGTCTTCATTTTCAGTTAATTCTTGTGCATAAATATGAATTCCAAAGCTATTAAATAAAAGGCATAATATAAATAATATACCAATTATTGTTAATAAATTACTCATTTTTTTAAATATTTTCATAACTTTCCTCTGCATAATATATTATATTTTTTCAAATTTTACAGCTATTACACCATTATAATTATCTTCATTTGTTACAATAGCGGTATAAGTGTTTGTTTTATTTTCTTCTACTACTTTGCCATTAAATGTCCACTCTTCTACCTTATATCCTTCTTTGGGGGTTGCGATAAATGTTACTTCGCGACTTCCCTTTTTACCTCCACGAAGTACTATACAATAACTATTTTCTCCACAATTAAGTTCACAAATACTGAAGTCATTACAACGTTTAATTGTTGGATTAAAGGAATCTGTGGTTTGAATAGTTAATTCTCCTTCTCCTTCTGTAACAGAAAAATGGAAAATATAACCATATTCTGACTTAGTACAACCAATCATTGCAATGCTAAGCATTATAAGAACAATTACAAAAAAGATTTTTTTCATAAATATACTCCTCCTATCTTTAATAATATTAGTATACTTCTGGCCGTATACAATGGCCAACTAGCTCTTTGATGATACGTTTTAATACTAAATAAATTAACATATAGTACCTCCCCATACTGTCTTTTACGATTCACCATTACTATTATATGCAAACT
>CAVJDT010000083.1:0-2344 GCA_963648435.1 Bacillota bacterium | reverse complement strand
TAGGGCTTTCGCAAAGTCCTAAAAACGAGTAATAGCGTATAGTTATTGCTCATTTTTATTAAATTGTATTGTATATAATTACAATACGTGATATAATATAAATATGAAATATCCAGAGAATATTACCAAATACAGACCTAAGGGTTGTATTATTAAAAAAGTTAATAATAAGTATTATGTTTATAAAGCTACATCAAAGAGAGTAGAGGGTAAAAAATATCCTATTCAAGTTATAGAAGGCTTGATTGGAGAAATAGATGGTTTCGGTTTTCATAAATTAAGTACACAAAAAGTAAATACAACTAAAGTTGAAATAAGAGAGTATGGATTTACTAATTACATTTTAATGTTTGAAGAATATTATCTTTCTCAAAACACAAGAAAGAAAAAAGATGCAATACATATTCTTCATTCGTTGATTGTTTATCTATCTCCAATGAGTTATTTACAAGACGATGAGCAGATTGATGAGCCAAATGTTTTAGCTGAAAAATATGGTATTGGACTTCCAAATCAATTAACATCAATATCTAAAATACTACAGCACTCATTAGAAGATATAGAGGGCTTAAAATATATATGTTTAGTCAAGATGGGTAATAAAAAATTCTATAGTGACTTGACACCACAACAAGAAAATATCTTAAAAAGGATAGGAATAACATATGATGACATTAGACGATGAGACAAAAAATTTAAGAGAAGTATTAAGCGTAATACCTGACCCAAGAAAAGTTAGAGGAGTACGTTATAAATATTGTGATTTAATTTTGTTAATCATTTATGCGATACTTTCAGGTTTTTCTACTGGTGTAGATATTGAATTTTTTGTTGAAGAACGATTTGAATACTTTCAAAAGTTAATTGATTTAAAAAGTGTGCCATCACATGACACATTTTCTAGAATTTTAAGAATAACTAATTTTGATAATCTAGCTAGTATTTTATCATCATGGCTAGTTAAATATTACCCTGAGACATATAAAAAGTACCAAGATATGAAGGTTTTACATATTGATGGTAAAGCTACACGTGCGGCTAGCGAAAAAAGTAAAGGCGAGAAACCTATTTATTTGCTTAATGCAATGTATGAAGGTGGTAGTATTTCTGTTTATTCAAAAAGAGTAGGAGAAAAGACTAACGAATTAGGTGAATTACCTGAATTTTTAAAACAATTTAATCTAGAAGAAACGATTGTTACAATTGATGCCATAGGTACTAATGAAAGTATTATTAATACAATTGTTGAAAAGAAAGGTCATTACTTATTACAAGTGAAAGATAATCAATCAAGATTAAAATCCGAAATTGAAAAAGAGATCGAACGCTTAAAGAAATCAAATGAATTTGATAAATTGGATTCTACACAGTTAGAATTAACTGCCCACGGAAGACACGAGAAAATAAAGACTACATTAATTAAAAATACTCAATTTATATTTGAAAAATTAGGTCTTAAATCGTTTTATGGAACTATAGCGCATGTAGCTGTTTTTGAGAAAACAACTGAAAAATTAGTTGAAGGTGTATCACAAATTACAAAGAACCAGGCTTTATTAATAACTAATTTAGAAGGTATTAGTGTTGAAAATGTTCAATCAATTAAATTATCTCATTGGAATATTGAAGCCCAACATTGGGTGTTAGATGTTCAATTGAATGAAGATTTTTCTACTGCTAGAAGAGATAGTATTGTAGAAAATTCATCTGCAATTAAGAAATTTTGTTTATGGATTAAAAAGCAAGATACTGAAATAGATCAAAAAAAATTAAGCGTAAAGCGTTACTCATTTAAAAATGCAATGAATATTGAAAGAATCACTAAATTATTATTCATGGATATAGCTAAAGATTAATTTTTTAAATTTTTAATAGGTGTATTTTACCTTTTTTGAACAAACGACTTTGCGAAAGCCCTAAAATTTATTTTGCAAAATCGTAAAATAGTTGACACTTTTCTTTAAGATTGGTAAAATAAAAATAGGCAAAACTAGAGTAATCTAGTGACGCAAAGCTATAGGGTCCTAAAGGATAGCCAGTTGCACAAACGCAATTGGCATTTTTCATTTAAGGAGGGGCGCATGAGAGTTAGAATTAAGGAGTTTATGTGGCATATTGTAGTAATGCTAATAGTATTTCTATATATGCTTATAATAAGTTTAATATATACAAATTACGTTAATGACACGCTTAATGATTCATCTCGTCTTGACGCTTGTTCTTTAGCGACAAACGAGGTAGCTAATCTTAATAATGCGGTTACTAAGGTTTTAAGTTCTTATTCTAAAAATCCTACTAACTATACTGTTGTAACCAAAGAGAATGTAACAACAAACAGTAATGG
>CAVJDT010000082.1:0-2479 GCA_963648435.1 Bacillota bacterium | reverse complement strand
ATCATATTTAGTTTTCAATGTTGTATCCAAGCTATCTACTAGTGTACTCAATGCCTGACTATCATTTAACGTTGCCGTGTTTTCTTCTTCATTTAAAATTAAGCTTGATTTTGGTTCTAAATAACAAGAAACCTCAATCTTATAAGCCTGTCTTCCATTAATTCTATAACCAAATTTTCCAACATAACTCATATTAGAAACAGTGTAGCCTTCTGGTGCAATATTCGAAATTTCTGAAGAAAACTCAACATAACCATCTCCATTGATATCTAAATCTTCGGCTGTCGTTTCTTTTGAACTTTTATATTCTAAATTGCCATTTATACTTACATAGAAATAAACCTTAACCGGTACTTTACTTTCTCCATTAATTTTTTTAACGGTAACATTTACAGATTTATTATATGAATCATTTCCTCCACTAACCGTATAAGAATTACCTACAAACTCATAACCTACTGGAATTGAATTTATTTCACTAGGAGTAAGCCTATTCTTTGCTTCTTCTTCAAATAACGAAAGTTCGTAACTGCCTACAGTTTCTTTTGACTTCTCATCGATATAATTCACGCTGTAATTAAACCATTTAGAAGATGTCGAATCACTATTTTCCTTATAAGCAATCATAATCCAATTATCATCATCTAATTTCCATATAGAATCACCACAAGCCTCATAATATTGGTTATAAACCCTATATCCTTCTGGTTTGAAATTATTATAGATGTACTGAACAAATGAATATTCACTAGCTTGACTATCATATTCAAACGTCTGATACTCCACCCTTGCATTTTTATATTCAGTCGGTGTATCTAAACATCCCCATTTTCCATAGCCTAAATCACTTTCAGGATAGAATATTTTCAATGTATATTTCTTATTTGTACCTTCATCAGGATTATTTTTCTTTGTTAAAGTAAAATTATGAGTATTACCACTAGACCCGCTAAGCTTTCCTTCATAACCTCTAGGCACATAATTTTCTAGTAAATATCGTTCTATCGCATAGTAATCATTCTTTGCACTGCAAAGAGTAAACGTTGTTTTTGGTTGCTCAACGCCATCTTTTGTGATAACTAAATCAAAAGTATGATCTTTAATTAAATATAGTTTTAATGAATAATATACCGAATCATCTGTCGAATCGCCTTCACTAATTGTATAATTCCCAACTTCTTTTCCTCCGGTATAAGTAGGCAAATAATTATTCTCAATACATTTTTTGATTTCATTCTCACTCATACCAGATGATACACCATCTAATTTAACAGTATCGACATTTGTATCATCTTCAATGACGTCTAAGTAATATTCTTTCGTATCTATAGCAACCTCTGATTCATCACTTTGACCCACCGCTTCATCATTAACGACTTCCTGATTAGAATCATTTGTACTCTCAGTATCATTATTTTCATTCTCTAAATTTTCAGTATTAGAATCATCTTTTTGAGTTTCATTAACATCTTGAACCTGAGTTGTTAAATCTTCTGTATTTGGATTTGTAGTTTCTTCATCCGCAAATACAGTCGAAACCATTGTTACTGCAGTCACTGCACTCAACCCAACCGCAATTAACTGCTTCTTAAATTTGTTCACTTTCATAAACCTCCCTAACCATCTATGCCTACATTGTATCCCCCCCCCGAAAGAAAGAGTCAACAACAAGTTTACAAAATATAACCAAAATAAAGGATAAATCAATAAAACGACACAATATATTACCCGAAAAACGACACTTTATTTTACCCATACAAAAATGGATGTCCATTTTGAACACCCATCTTGCTTGAATTAATCTAATTCATTTTTCTTTTTTAATACACCAACAATCGCTGCTCCAGTTAATGCCAATGCTCCAAATCCTACAAACAATGAACTATTTGTTCTTGTGCTTGTATTTACACCATTGCCCTTCTTTGAATCAGCAGTTGTCTTCTTGTTGTCTTTTGTTGAAATTAAATTTGTTTTAGAAGAATTCGTTTCTGTTTTATCAGAATTTGATGTATTAGAGTTCTCTTCTTTAGATGTATCCTCTTTCTTGTTATCAGTTGGAATTGTTTTTACATCTTCATAGACCAACATATAAACAGAGAACTTATCTGTAGTAAATGTTCCATCTTCACTTACATCTAGTTTTGTTACTTCTCCATCATGATAACGTAATACATAGAACTTTCTTCCATCTTTCTTTAAAGTTTCTGGAATCGTCACCTTAAATGTTAATGGACTAGTAGTTTCAGTAATAGTTCCTGCTTGTTCACCATCAATATTCATAGCTAAAGTAATATCAAATACTTCTACACTTGAATATCCTAATTTACTAGCTTCAGCTTTAACAGCCTTTTCACTCTTTGAATCTAAGTTAGCAGTTGTTACTGTTGGAACGAATTTAACTTCTTTACCTTCGCCAATTGCTTGATCATATTTAGTTTTCAATGTTGTATCCAAGCTATCTACTAGTGTACTCAATGCC
>CAVJDT010000081.1:0-2617 GCA_963648435.1 Bacillota bacterium | reverse complement strand
TCTTTTTTTTTTTATCATAAAAAAAAAAAAAAAAAAAAGCAATCTACTTAAACTGAATTGGATTGATTGATTGATTTTTTTTTTTTTTTGTTAAAATATATATGAAAGGAGATTTTACATATATGATAGGAAAAAATAATAGTCAAAAACCTGAAGATAAATATTCTATTGTTCCTTGGTCTTCTGGAACAGATAAAGAAATCGTAGCTATGGTGGCTGCGGCAGACGCAGGAAAAATAGACCTTACTGATTATTGGTCTGTTGGAGACACAAGAAGCATATCATTATCTGCAATGGACGCCACATATGTTGGAGAATCACAACCGGCACAAACAGTTGATTTTGTTTTAATGGATACAACTTGTGCTGGATTTATTATAGCAGAAACAAGTAAAAAACCATCGTTTATTGTAGGCATGAAAAATTTGTTATCAAATTATGGATATATAAACTCAATAGCTAAGAATGCAAACGGTTGGTTTGGTTGTGAGAGAAGAAATTGGTGTAATAATATATTTTATTATGCTATCCCATTAACCCTAAGACCTATTTTTAAACGATTTACTTGGAAAACAGGTAAGGGTGGGGGTGGTTCATCAGGATTACTTTCTTGTAATGACTGTTTTGCATTACCACCAGAAAAAGCAGTGTTTGGGTTACAAAAGTATTCACAAACAGATGAATCGGAACTGTATAATCAATGGGAATATTATCAAACATCATCAAATAGAGTCAAATACAATGACACCATAGCCTATGCCTGGTGGGGTTGTTCGCCTGTTTCCGGGAGTGCTAGTAGTTTATGTGTCTCGAACAGAATCGGGTTCTACGACTACGTCAACACCAACTGTGTTCTTGGCATTTCTCCATTCGGCTGTATTTAAAAAAAAGAGCTTATTTTATAAGCTCTTTTTTTTTTTTAGATACAACCAAAAGGTGAAATGCCATTTGAGTATCTTGCATTATCAATTATAACATCATTATTTGTTCCTATTCCTATAAACTAATAACCCGCTGATGAATCATTAACAGAACTAGTCCACCACCAAGTAGTAGTATTATTATAACCCAGATGTTTAATTTGATTATTTTGGGTCTGATACCATTCCCAATGATTATATAATGCAGCTTCATTTGAATATGAAGAAACTTTTGAACCTATTATAGCTTTTTCAGGAGCAAGAGCAAAATAATCATTACTTGATATTAAACCAAAAGAACCATCAGTTCCACCCTATCCAGTTTTCCAAGTAAATTGTTTAAATATAGGCTTTAAATTGGAAGAAATAGCATTATAAAACACATTATTACACCAAGTTCTCCTTTCACACTTAGACCAACCCCCCGTGTTTGTGGCAGTAGAATTCATATATCCTAATCCTATAATTTCTTTCACACCTACAATAAAAGAAGGTTTTTTTCCTGTTTTAGTTATTATAAAACCATCGCAAACTGAATCCATAAGAACAAGTGTAGCCGTATAACTTGCATAATCTAATGTATAATTAGAAAGAGATATAGTTCGTTCATCTCCTATTTTCCAATAATCAGTTAATTTTATTTTTTCCTCATCAGCAGCCTCAATCATTTGTATAATATCTTCGTCTGAGCTAGAACTCCAAGAAATAGAACTATATTTATCATTAAACCATAATTTTGCTTTTTTATTTTCATTACCAATATAAGCTTTTTTAATTCTTTTAGCAATATTATTTATTCCAATATAACAATTAGTTATTTCATGTGCTACTATTTTTTGTTGAGCACTTCCTGCAACAAAGGTACCACTTCCCGCATTTTGATAAAAAACACCATTTACCACATCATACAAACCTACCGTACTACTTACATTCTTACAAGGGATAAAATCTCGAACCAATGTACCATTGTCCCATATTTTAACGTAATAAATTTTTAAATTACTTACGGGTTCAGTAAAAGTATTAGCTCTATTAATACCAAACAAATAAATATTATAACTACACTAAAAACTTTCACTTGTGCTTGCATCCCATATTTTTTCTCCATTTTTATATAAAATTCCTTTATTAAATTTCATTATTATAGGATTCTCTCCATACCAAACATTATTTGATATTGTACTGTTATAATAAGCAGCATGTTTACACCATAAGGCGAAAGAAGTATTTCCCCAATTATGATCGGCTCCCATCAAACCTACATAATTTGTTGTGGGAATAGTTTGATATTTAATTTCATAACAAGTATTATTATTTGGCTTAAATCCCGTATCAATATACTGTGTTCCACTACTCTAAATATATTCAATCTATGTATATCCTTTTGGTAAATTTCTTAAAACAAAATTTTCTACTCCTATATATCCTTTTTTAGCCATATTTATTATTCCTCATAAACAAAATAAAGAACACCCGTTTCTAAAGCAGATGTTCCAGCTACTAAATCAGTTGTACCATAAGTATAAGCTGGCGCCTTAGAATCTAATGCGGTTTTTATTATTTTATTTGCTACAGCATTAAGACTTGTATCACTTAATTCTGTATCAACATTTATATTTCTCCACCACTAATATTATTTTGTCCTATCATTTATATGTATCTCCTTTTTATTTTTATTATCTCACAAAAAAAAAAAA
>CAVJDT010000080.1:0-2802 GCA_963648435.1 Bacillota bacterium | reverse complement strand
GTGTTGATATGATTACAGTTTTTACAGTTGATATTAACATGGTTAAACAACTTGTAGTTAAATGTGGGTTTAGACCTAATATGACTAATTTATCTAAACTCTTAGTAAAGATTTTCTCTACAGCTTTGATAGCAGATGGGCTTCAATCTTTAACAATGGAAGATATTTTACCAGCAAGTGTAACTAATACTCTTAAAGAAATTCCGTTGATTAAACCTGTAATGTCATCTGTAACGCAGGGATTAGTAAATGCATTACTAACACTTCGTATTGGATGTGTAGCTAGAAAATATTTATTTAGAGATGGTTCTTGTATTACGAAAGAAGATATAAGAAAAACCGCATTTAAAGATGCATTAATATTATATCCACAAGTTATTGCCGGAACACTTACATTTATTCCTAAGAAGATTATCAATTTATTTACAAAGAAAAAGCCGGAAACAGAAGTTGTAGAAGGTAAACTTATAGAAGGATAAAATATGAGACTTGATTTTCAAGTCTCTTTTTATATGTATTTATAAAAATATTTTTTATTGGATTACAAAGCTTAGAGGAATATTATTTACGGTTAGTTCCGACCCTAAATTCCGCTAAGCGATAATTAGCCTTAGAAAAATTGAATCATACAGTTAATTTCCGCTTACCTAAGGCAAAATTAGGATTTTTGGGAATTAACTGTTTTTTCTTTTATTAAAACTAATTCTGAGATATAATGAAGTTGGGGAAAATGCAAAAAAAGGCTTGTCCCTCCTTTTATAGCGGTTTCAATCTTTTTGTGGAGTTGAATTCCGCTGTGTGTGAATGGATGTATAAATTTTTTTGCTGGCAGTTAGTCAAGTTATTGCTTCCTAATCAATAAGTTCAGGTTTTAGATGAACTTCATTTGGTGGGATTAAATTCACACCTAATTTATCTAGTATTTCTTTGCCGAAGAATATACTAAATTTTTCATAAGGGGTAGAAAAATCTGTGCTACCTCTTTTATATGAGTTTACATGGGATGTTATTAAAGTGAACTTATTTTCTGAATAGGGGTCAAATGATTTACCTTTTGGCAATACATATCTGAAGAGTTCATGGTTTTTTTCACATGAACCCTTTTGACAACTTTGAAGAGGTTGACAAAAATACAAATTTGTTCGTATTTCACCAGTTTTAGGGTCCATCATTATACCATTTATGTCTGTAAATTCAGTACCATTGTCGGTCAAAATTGTTCCGAATATTTTTCGGTAATTGTCGAGACCAATTAAATCTTGAATTTCATTTAATTTGTTGACAATTGTACTTGCTTCTTTGTCGTTAATTAAAAAGTAGAATTGAAATTGAACACATAATACTTTAAGCGATAGAACAAGTTTACCGCCTTTCTTGCCTTCAAGTGTATCCATCTCTGTATAAACTAAATTTGGATTTTGGGCTAAAAGGTTTACAAAGTCGATGTAATTTTTCCCTTCCTTCATTTGCTTTAAAATGATTGAATTATACGCTTTTTTGTGAGGTTTTATATGCAACCTTGACATTCTATGCGTTTGAGCCTTATTAACGCTAAAATAGCCCAAATTTAAGTATTTATATGCTGTGCTTGTAGAAATAGGAATATCATTAGAATGAAGAATGTGTTCAATTGATTGTCCCATTCTAATTCCTCGACTAATTATCGCATCTATTTTGTTGAATTCCTCAACTGTCATTAATACTCCAGTTCGGCTATCAACTAATGTAATTTGATAATTATCTTGAGCTTCTAGTGGTACGTAATATGTTTTTGAAGCTGAACAAAATGCTCGTTTTGCACAGCCATTACATACCCACGGAAACTTTTTTAAATGAGGGCAAATATACTCATCAAAATCCTTGCATGTATTTTCAAGGGTTTTGATGCTTTTTTTCTTTTGGCAAGTGCCTTTTTTATTGCAATGATTGCAATAAGTTAATGGATTTTTAAAATTATAGTTTTTTTGCTTTAGAGGAGAACGGTGCTTTCTAACTTCCTTAGAAATTGTAGTTGGATCTTTTTCTAAAATAGCTGCTATCTTGTTAAGAGTAGTTGTTAATTTACCACTCTTATCACGATTCTCTACAATAAGTTTATCAATGTTAATACGATCATCTAAGGATAAAGCTTTGTTATATTTTTCACTATTAGTATTTTTAATATTTGTTGCCATAATGAGCCTCCAATCTCAATAAGACTAACTGCCTACTTATATTATACCTTATATAGCGGATTTTAGGTAGATAAAGGAAAGCATGAATAAAGAGGTATATATAGTAGCGGAATTTAGAAATAAAACTAACGGTCATTTTTGTAGGCACTATAAACCTCAACTAAATTTGACTTTTTATATAAAATATTGTAAAATAAATTAACAAAAAAATATGGGCAAAACTAGAGAAATCTAGCGACGCAAAGCTATAGGGTCCTTGAGGGATCGCCAGTTGCAATTCTAATTTTTTTAGTCTTGCAACTTTTTTGTTTAGAAAGGAGGGCATTATGAAATATTTTAAATTATTATCATCAATAATTATATTAATTGTAACTATTTTTGTATTTTTAAGTGCGACATATGGTTGGTATGTAACTAATAAAAATACAGATGCGACTGGAATCGAAGCTAAAACTAATGACGAAGTTATGAAATATAGTATAGAAATATATGATGGATCAGATTATGTAAGTAATAAAAATACTATTTCAAATGCCTTCCCAGGGGACGTATCTTATTTTAGAATAAAAATCGTAGGTGCCGATTTAATTCCTAGTGATTACTCATATACAATTAATTTTGAATGTTT
>CAVJDT010000079.1:0-2876 GCA_963648435.1 Bacillota bacterium | reverse complement strand
TCCAAGTAAACAATTACCACTAAAAAAGGTGGAGATTCCTATCCCCACCTCATATCTGATTCCTTATTTTTCTTTTTTCTTTCTAACCAAAACCACAAGACCAATCATCGATACAATTACTAATGCGATATACAATCCCATATTCGATTGAACACCTGTATTGGCGTTTTTCTTTGATTCCTTTTTAGGTTCCGGCTTCTTTGTTGTATCTGTTTTTTGCGTTCCTTCAGTTTCAGGTTGTTTAACTGTAGTATCCTTATACGCAAGTACATACGTACTAAATTGATTTGTTTCAAAAGTAAATGATTTTGTTTCTTCATCAAACATTCCTTCAATCGTCACTACTTTTCCATCACAATATCCAATCACATAGTATGTACGCTTTACATTACTATTCGTATTTACCATAGTATCAGGAACACTTACAGAAACACTAATCTTACCAGAAGTTGTTTTAATGATCTTGGCATCCTTATATAAATTAACATCTACATACCGATCACCTACTGTATAACCTAACCTCTTAGCTGTCTGTTGAATAGAAGATTTAACTTCATCAGAAACAGTATCAGAAGAATCTGTAACCTTTAATGAAATATTTAAAGTAGAACCGGACTGAACTTTTTCTAATTCCTCTTTAGTAATATCTCCACTCTTAATCAAAGAATCAATTAAATCACTATTTGATCCATTACTATCTAATACAATTGTTCCTTTGCCGTAATCTTTCTTTGTTTCTTTTTGATCAGACGTTTTCTTAACTGTATCCTTATAAGCTAATGCATACGCACTAAACTTATCTGTCTCAAAAGTAAAAGAACGAGTCTTTTTATCAAATGATCCTTCAAGACATTTAACTTTTCCTTCATGATAACGAACCATATAGTATGTACGTTCTAAATTAGAATCCGTATTAATCAAACTTTCCGGAACGACAACACTAGCCCTTACCATACCCGTAGAATGAATTTCATGATTATTTACTAGTAAAGTAATATTTAAGAATTGATCACTAATTGTTAGTCCTAAATCACTAGCACCATCTATTATTTTAGATTTTGTACCCTCATCTAAACCAACATATTCTTTTACATTGAGTGAAACATTTAAATCAGAACCACTATAAACTAACTTCAATTGTTCAGCACTAATCGAACCATTCTGAATCAACATCTCAAGTAATTCTGCCTTAGTTGTTTCTAGTTTAGCATCCCCTTTAACCTCTACAGTAGCTTTACCTTCACCAACAGAAACCTTACCATCCGTTGTTTCTTTCATATTATTAGAAGCCACAACATAATCAACACTTACTGTACCCGTAAAGTTACCAGTACCCGTAACAGTCAATGTATGTTTACCTGCATCAGTCACAACATTACCACTCACTTTATAAGTAACATCCTTACCATCAAGCTTAACGGATTTAACTTCTTGTGTCTGTTCAGAACTGTTATAAATTAATGCACTTCCTAATGTAACAGTAGCACCATCAATTGATTTAGGATTTACTTTAACCGCAACAGTGGCATCGCCAGAATTATAATTATCACTCTCTTTAACCGTTACTTTAATAGTAGCTTTACCTGCACCAACAATCATTACATTTCCAGATGAATCAACTGTAATTACGTCCTTATTAGAACTTAAATAAGACAATGTACCAGAACCAGACTGTTCAACATCAAGCTTAAATTCTTTATCACCATACGTCTTATCACTAATAGCACCAACACTTAAGTTTGGATCAGCCTTTTCAATTTTAAACGGAACAGAAATAGAAGCTTTATCAGAATCCTTCCACTTATAGTTCACACGATCCTTTAATGTCAATTCAACAGAATATGTACCAACATTAATTCCACCAGAATTCGAAGTAACTTCGTATAAATCACTATCATCGATATCAGCAGTCAATGTTTCACCAGTATATGTCTTACTATCAATACTAGGAACTTTCACTTCTTCATAGTTAACAGTAACAGTAATACATGTTGTATTTCCAGACTTGTCACTTGCCAAGATTTCATAAGATCCATTCTTAGGAACTAATGTATAATCAGTAACAACTTTACCATCAACCTTAACCTCGGCCAAATTAGTATCATCCACACTAAACTTTTGAGTCTTAGTATATGTTTTACCATCTTCAATACCACCAATAGTAGGAGCCGTAATATCAGCTACACCACCAACAGTAATTATTTGATCTGAAGTAATATTACTAATTGTATATTCACCATCTTCATTTAATTCAACAACATTACCATTTACCTTAATCGCAAAATCATCTGTCTTAGAATAACCATCAGCCAATTTAAATGTAATCTTACTAGAACCATTATAATCAACACTCGAATGATCTACACTCAATGTATATCCAGACTGCTTTTTTGGAACAGTAATATTTAATAAAGTTGTACTTGAAGAAATTGTAACAGAAACATCATCCGATGCATTATGATTCTTATCACCTGCATAACGAACATAGTACGTACCACTAGCTAAACCAGTAACCTTATCTTTATCAATTGATGTATATTCTTTATCTCCATCTTTACGATATTCCATACTAGAATCTACACCAGTAATGCTTCCATCCTTCTTACCTTTAATGGTTTCATTTGTAGAAGATACACCACTAGGAGCATCTTGATCTGCTTTTGTGACTTCAAAATTTGCGGTACAAGTAACACCACCAAGTGTTACAGAAGCCGTATATTTACCCACGTTAATTGGAGCTGTTGTACTCTTTGTATAAGAAGTTCCATCTCTTCCTTCATAGTAAATATCACTAGGTTCATCTCTAGTAGTACTTGTAATAAAATTATCAAACTCAGCACCATTATACTCTTTACCAGTATATGTCATTGGTGCAG
>CAVJDT010000078.1:0-3021 GCA_963648435.1 Bacillota bacterium | reverse complement strand
TTTTTATAAAATTTAAGGAGGAAATAAGACATGAAAAAATTAATCTTTATTTTATTTATCCCCATATTCTTAATGATACTAGTTTCATGTAATACCACTAATGAAACCATCAATCAAGATGCATACATTCAAGCCCAAACCGCTGGTTTTACCGGAACTTATACTAAATGGAAAAGCCTTATTAAGGGAATCGATGAAGATAGTATTAGTGATGTAGTAAGTGAAAACGGTGAATTAATTATCATAACGAAAACAGGAGATAAGATTAATCTAGGTAAAGTGAATGAAACCTTTGTACCAGTTTATCAAGGAATGTCAGTTAAAAGCATAGATTATTCTTCATCAAAAAAACGCATCCTAAATATGAAAGTAAAAGATGCAATTGATGATTATCTTGATATAATTACAACGGAAAAAGTAGAATATTATGCTAAAAAGAATGAATTATTTGATATAGTAATTCACTTATATAATCCATCAAGTTTTGAAATATTATCCTTTACCTTAAATAATCAAAAATATCAAGCCTACCAATTTAAAGAAGGTTCCACTTCCACAGAACTAATTATTGAAGTAGAAGCAGACAGTAATCCAGGAATTAAAGAATATACAATTGATGCTATTAAATATATTGATAATACAGAAATAAAAGATGTTAAGATGGAAGGCAGTAAAACTATTAAAGTAGGAGTTAAATATGATATTGTTCCAACCTCAACCCTTATTAGTGAACAACTTACAACTTCATCATATGAACAAATAGTTGAAATTAAAGATGAAAGTAAATTAATAAAGAATAGTCAAAGCTTATATTTCTTCTTATATGATGGTACTAGTATTGTATATGAACAATTATTAAATCTAGGTATCAATAATATTTTATATGAAGATATCAAACTGGGTTTAACCTATGAATATATGATAGTAGGAATATATGATGATTTTTCTGGTGATGGTAATAAAGCCACACCCCTTATGAGTGGAACCATTGAAGCCTTTAATGGCGTTAATGTTACAAACATAAATACAACTAATAAAACAATTAATTTTGAACTTGTGAAAATAACCCCAACAGTTACGCTTTTAGAAACTAACCTTTATGATCAAAGTGCTAAAATTAAAACTAGTTTAAATGATACAAATATAACTTTTGATAATTTAGAGTCTAATCATGATTATATGATTGAAGTTGTATATAGTTATGACTATCAAGGAGTTAGTCGCATCGCTACTTTTAAACTAGATGTTCAAACTAAAAAAAGTAAAGTACCTACATTTGAAATTACTAATTTACTAGCAGGTAAAAAGGAAATATCATATCTTGTAACTCCTCAAGATTTAGATGGAGTAATAACTAGTCAAAAATACACTTTATTAAAAGATGAATATATAGTTCAAACCAAAACCAACAAGCAAGATAGTTTTATTAATTTAAGTTCAAATACTACTTATGTATTTGAAGTATTATATCAATATGATTTAAATGATGGCGAAGGTGAACATGAATTAAAACAACAAGTAACATTAAAAACGCAAGTTTTAAATGTTCCAAGTATAGATATCACCACAATAACGACTGATAATCAAATTTTACTTAAAGAATTAATTAGTGATGTTGATGATACGATTAAATCACCTACTCAAATCACCATTGATGATTCAACTATTACCATAACCAAAAACAGTGATCAAGAGTATTTACTTATCAACGCTAAATCCAATTATACCTATGTAATTACTGTTTATTATCAATATGATTTAAATGATGGTTTAGGAATAATAGATGAAGTAAAAGAATTTAAAGTAACAACCAAAAAGCAAGTTCCAGTTCTTAAATTTAATCCTTATAATATTTCACAAAAAAATATAGAATTTGATTTAATTGTTTTAGATAACAACGTTACAGGACGCATTAATTTAATAACCTTATATAAAGGACTTACCTTTATTAAAAAATTACCTAATAATGCTAGTAAAATTGAAGACTTAGAACCAGATACCAATTACACTATTAAGTTTAATTATGTATATGATTTTGATGATGGATTTGGAAGTAGAGAAATAAATGAAGAATATACTTTTAAAACCTTAAAACATGTCCCAAGTTATCAACTAACAATCAATTATGTTGATTATACAACATTTGAATATACTCATGAATTAGGTGATCTTGATGGAGTATTAAAGTTTAAGAAACTTGAAGTATTATTAAATAATACAGTAGTTGATGAAAAAACAAGTATCGATGATAATAAAGTACAAAATCTACTAGCCGATAGAACTTATAAAGTCAATGTTGTATTTGAACGAGATCTAAATAGTGGTGTTGAAGAAATCATATACACATATTATGTTACAACTGATAAATACCAAAAACCAGAAGTAGAAATAAATTTAGAAAGTACCAAAAATACTATTCTTTATAATTATAAAATTAATGATGAATTTGGCATATCAAGTTTTTATAAAGCAACAATATATTACAATAACAAAGAATTAGATATTAAAGATAATAATCAAATCTTTAGTAATCTTCTAAGTAATAGTTTATATACAGTAAGAATAACCCTAGCTAATGATTATCATGACGGTAGAGCTGTAAAGTATGAACAATATGCCACAAGCATAAAAACAAAACAACTAGAAGATATTGATTTTATCATTACTTTAGAATCAACTAAAAAAACAATATCATACTTTTACAAAATCGCAGACTTAGATTTAATCGCAAGTATTGTGGAAGTAAGACTTTATTATGGATATGAACTTGTTCAAACTATTACCGATTTAAATGAAAATACATTTGATAATTTATATAGTGATAATAATTATCGGGTAGTCATAATTGTTAAAAAAGACTTTAGAGATGGAAGTAGTCCAAAGTATAGTGAATATAGTGAAAGTATATGGACAAAGAGTTTAGAAACTCCAACTATTACTTTAAACTGCACTCCTACAAGAGAAAGTATTTACTATGAAGTTATAAAAGAAGATGTGGATAATACATTTAGAAATGGATAT
>CAVJDT010000077.1:0-3166 GCA_963648435.1 Bacillota bacterium | reverse complement strand
TTTTAACTCAAGACTTTTTTTGGTATCAACCACAAAAATGGAATTTCCTTATTAATAAAATAAAAGTAACTTATTTATGCTACACCTATTAATAATGTATTAGCTAAGTTACTTTGTGTAAAATTTGAATATTGATATTACTGCTTTTTATCCATAATTATATGGGCTTTATAAATTCAACAATTGTTTTTTCTTTTGATCAAATTCTTTTTGAGTTATAATTTGAAGGTCAAGCAATTCTTTATATTTTTTATTCATCAACAACTGAGAAAGTGTTTACTACTAAAGCATTCTTTTTACTTTTGCATTCATGGATTCTAGTTTTGATATATTCGTATGTTTTTTGTATTCTTCAATATTGCTTACGTTTTTCATAATGACAAAGCTTAAACTTATTTTCTTTGGTTGTACGCTTGGTTACACAATTTGTGCAGAATCGGTCATTTTCTTGTATGATTTAACCACAACTTTTACAAACGTTATTTAAGAAAAAGAATGTACTACACCATTTAATTATTTATTTCACCATTTAGTTCTAGTTCTTCCTTAATTAACGCAAACACCACATAAACTGGTTTAAACTCATTATCTACTGGAGTATTGTTGTCAATAAGATATTCTACTTCTGTTAATATTTCTTCACTATATTGTTTATTATTCGCAAGTATTCCATCTATTTTAAATGCTAAATCTTCTATTTCTTTTTGCAAATCTTCGTTTATTAAGTCTTCAACTTCAAGAAAATCTTTAAAGTCATTTAGTATAATTAAATTAATAATTAATGGTGCATATTTATTTAGTTTTTCAATTGATTTATCAAAGTAATCTTCATAATAAGTCTTTATATCACTTAATACGCTGCTTAAATAACTAAAGCCTAAACTAAAGATTTCTTCAGTATCTTCATCAAGTTTTTGCTTTTTGGTATATTTGGTATAAATAGTATCTGTTACACTCATTACATCATTAATAATTAAGAGCAGGGGTGAATTTGATTCTATCATCATATTAATTATTTCCGTACACTCATCTAAGTAACTTGCATAATCATCATATATATTCATAATATCTTTTTCCTTTCTTGTATTTTTATTTTACTAAAATTCATTGCTTTTTGCAAGTGTTTAAACATAATTTATGCTATACTTAATTATATAAAACAAAAAGGAGGGATATTATGAAAGACTATCTTGTTAAAGCTCTTGCTTTTGATGATAGTGTTAGAATATATTGTACTAGTACAACTAATACATTAAATGAAATTGGTAATCGTTTCAATTATTATCCTAGTCCACTTGACGCTGTAGGTAGAGTCTTAAGCATTGGTGTAATGATGGGATCAATGTTAAAGCTTGATGAAACAATTACTATTAGGGTAGAAGGCAATGGACCAATTGGTAGAATCATTGTTGATGCGGATGCCCATGGACATGTTAGAGCATATGCAGAAAATCCACATTGTCATTTTGAATATAATGATGGTAGGTTAAATGCAAAAGCAACAGTTGGCGATAAGGGTTTTATTAACGTTATTAGAGATTTAAAATTAAAGGAACCTTTTGTTGGTTCTACTCCAATTATAACAGGAGAAATTGGTGAAGATTTTGCCTATTACTTTATGGTAAGTGAACAAATACCATCTTCTGTCTCGGTTGGTGTATTAGTTAATACTGATAGTATAGCTGAGGCTAGTGGCGGTTTTATTGTCCAACTTATGCCAAACACTAAAGAAGAAGTAATTGACAAACTTGAGGAAAGACTAAAACTAATGCCTACGATGTCTGATATGCTTCGTTCTGGACTTACACCTGAACAAATTGTTACTAATATTGCGGATGACGCAAAAATAATTGAAACCATTCCTGTAGAATTTACTTGTAATTGTAGTAAGGAAAGATTTGAAAAAGGAATCCTTTCTCTTGGATATGATGAAATAGAGGCTATGATTAAGGAAGATGGTAAGGCTGATACTGTTTGTCATTTCTGTGGTAATAAATACCACTTCTCTAAAGAAGACTTAGAAAAAATAGCTGAAGAAGCTAAAAATATTCAAAAAAGAAAAGAGATGGAACGAAATGAAAACTAATTTAGATTTAAAATTATTTGAACGTTTGATGCAAATACCTAGTCCTACTGGCTACACTAAAGATGTTATTAACTTTTTAGATGAATTTATAAGTAATCTCGGCTATGAAACCTCAAGAAATAAAAAAGGAAATCTAATTGTCCATGTAAAAGGACTTAGTGACTATACAGTAGGTTTAAGTGCACATGTAGACACTTTAGGTTTAATGGTTCGTTCTATAAAAAGTGATGGTAGCCTAGCATTTACTAAACTTGGTGGTCCTCTTCTTGCTACATACGATGGTGAATATTGTACAGTACATACAAGAGATGGTAAAAAATATACGGGTACTGTTCTTTCCACTAGTCCTAGTGTTCATGTATTTAGTGATGCTTCTAAAAAAGAAAGAAATGAAGAAAATATGTATATTCGTTTAGATGAAGTTGTTTACTCAAAAAATGACACCAAGAAACTTGGTATTGACAATGGTGATTTTATAAGTATTGATCCTAAATTTACCGTGACACCTTCTGGTTATGTTAAAACTAGATTTTTAGATGACAAAGCGAGTGTCTTTATTCTTCTTGAAGTATTAAAAACTTTAAAAAATGAAAGTATTACCCCAAAATATAACCTTGAAATTATCTTTTCTACATATGAAGAAGTTGGACATGGCGCATCATCAATTCCTCATGTTGATGAATTACTCGCAATAGATATGGGATGTATTGGAAATGACTTAAGTTGTACTGAAGAAATGGTATCAATTTGTGCAAAAGATTCATCAGGCCCTTATGACTATGATATGACAACTACCCTTGTAAATCTTGCGAAAGATAATAACCTAAACTATGCTGTAGATATATATCCATATTATGGTTCTGATGCCTCAGCTGCAATACGCGGTGGTAATGACATTAGATGTGCATTAATAGGAGCTGGTATTCAAGCTTCACATGGCATGGAAAGAACCCACATTAATGGTCTTACTAATACATATAAACTTATAATGGCATATATAAAATAACTACTCTATTAAAGAACGCGAACAAAGTTAGAGTTATCACTCTAACCCAAACACTTAATGTTTCTTTTAAAAGA
>CAVJDT010000076.1:0-3212 GCA_963648435.1 Bacillota bacterium | reverse complement strand
AATAATAGATGCTTTTGCTTCAGCCTTTAATTGAGTACCATCATACACTTTACTTGTATCCTTAGCATCAATTGATATTGTCAATGCGCTAGACTTCACAATTTTAAAGCTTCCGTTTTCAGTTGAATCAACAATATATTTCTTAGAAGAATCAATCAAACCTTTCGCATCTTTATTAAATGTTACGTAATATGTACCTACTTCTGTTCCCTTACCACTTGCTGATAAATCATCAAATGTTAAATCTGAAACATCCGATAGATCAACTCGGTAACCAGATACAGTATATTCGTTTCCATCATATTGGATATCTTCATGACTATTCGCAACCAATTTAACATTCTTATAATAGTAAACATTAATCACATTTTTACTATTATCTTCATCAACTGTAATACTTTGTTTCTCAGTTGTTACTGGTGTATAGTTTTCAAAACTAGGAACATCAAATTCAAAAGTTTCTCCAACAGCTTTATCACTATATGTTGAGCTGTCCGCAACCTTCGTTTCACTACCATTCCAATAATAGTTCACTGTTACAGTTTTATATTCTGCAAATTTTGCATAATACGTAAATGAATCATTTTCTTTCCAACCATCTGTTGGAGCTGTTGGTGTAAACTCTTCACTTGAACTCACTAATTTTGTACAAGCTTCATCAGAATACCAACCCACAAAATAATATCCATCTTGAGCACTTGCTTTTGATCCAGTTGGCGTTCCAGTCACTGGATTAAAGCTTTCACTATCCGATGATACATAACCATGACCTACTGCTTCATAACGAAGAGTCACTGCATTTTGTTCAGCAATTTTAATATAAACCGTTGTACCAGCACCAACCGTAGTTTCTCCAGGAATCCAAGGTTTTGTCATCGCTTTATCCGTATAATATCCTACTAGCTTATATCCATCAGGAATTTGTAAATTTCTAGGCTCAATAGCCTTTGAACCATTGATATACGTTCTTGTATCTACTGTCGTTCCATCTTTCGCAGGCCCTGTAGAAATACCATTATTACCAGTTACATAATTAATAACACTCGTATTAAAATGTAAGTCTAAATGATAATTTACGTTTTGATCATCAAATCCATAATGGTAGTCAGTAAAGTATCCAAAATTTGTCTTTCCTGAACCCCACCATTGATTTAAATCACCAGTAGCTTGACTTAAGTAATCCGCAATATGATTTCCTTTATTCGACGCATACTTACCAACTAGAGTTTGAGTATTCATCCCACTTAGTGCTGTTAATAATTTTGACCAATCCGAACTAGAATTAATCATACTAGAACTTGTTTTCTTCTTTCCTTTAAAGAAATCACTAGAAACTGTAATTTCACCTACAGGGAAATAGCCATTATTATCAACTGTACTCTTATCAATACCTAAAACCTCTAAAGCCTCATCCGAATAGCCATAACCATTCACATAAACATAGGCCTTAACCGTTTCAGTAACTTGATCATTCGATTTTGCTTCTTCAGCATCTTCTTCACCATTGCCAAAACGAGCTGCCAATTGATTCTTTTGACTCTCAGTAAAACCAGACATCAATTCATCCAAGTTAGGATATTGATCATAAAGTGCATCCAATTGGTCATCAGAAATACTCATAATGTAATTGAATAATTCATCAGAACTCATTTCAGTTACAGTTTTTGCACTCGATGAAGACTCTTGAGTTGTCTCTTCCTCCTGAGCAGGTTCTTCTTGTTGAGATTCTTCTGTTGTAGTTTCTTCAACAACAGGCTCTTCAGAATCACTTACTTCTGTTTCTTGATCTGTAGATTCCTCATTCAACAATGAAACTTCATCTTGCTCTGTCTCATCCGCATACGCATTTGTATAACATGAGTTAGATAAGCCGAATTGAACACCCATCGCAAGCGATAAGGCAACCGCCATTCCTTTCTTTACATTTTTATACATATAGAACCCTCCTATACATCCTTTGTTACTTCAAGTATAAAACGCCTATAGTTATAAAACGGTTAGAAAATGCGATTTTTTCACATTTAAATAAAAAAAGACTCCAAACAGAGTCTTATCTATCACGAACAACAGAAATCCATAGTGAATTTGAGGAAGGAGCATTGATTTCCATTGACGTAAACATTTAGTACGCAGTTATAATAACACAACTTACAAATGTTTTCAATTATTATTTGTAAATAATTTTCATTTTTATGTAAATATTTTCTTACACAAGCACAACAAGACAAGCCAATACACTCAATAGAACTACAACCACTACTGGACACCTCTTTAAAGATGCCACAATCGCAACGATAACACCAACAACACCAACCCAAACATTTGAATCAATACTAAATACTGCAGGAAACACTAAAGCCGTCATTGCCGTATAAGGAATCAACTGTAAAAATAAGGTTGCCCGTTTTGTTAGTTTTACCCTATCCATTAAAATGGCAGGAAGCATTCTAGGAATATAAGTTACTAGAAACAAACAAAATACCAATAAGACAAAATTCATTCTAGATCCTCCTGTCTAATAAAGAACATTCCTATAAACGCTGAAACTAGACAGCTTAAAATCATTGATAAAGAACTTGATAAAAACAAATTAAACACATAACTCAAAACAATCGTAATACAAACCACATACACTAAACGAATCGACTTCTTCATATTTGGCACCAACAAACCAATAAACATCGCATACAATGAAATCGATAAAGCCCTCGAAACAATTTCAGGAAGAACACTTGAAAATAAGATTCCTAAAGCCGAACCTACATTCCAAGATAAATAACTACCTAACGCAACGCCTAAAAAGAAAGAAGCCGTTAGATTTTGTTTGTACTTTGTCATTGTTAAGGCAAACACTTCATCCGTAATCCCAAAAGACAACAATAAACGAATGGGTAGAGGTACATCTTTTAAACGATCCATCACACAAGTCGACATTATAATATGGCGTAAGTTCAGCACAAATACCGTTAAAACAATTGTCACAAAGCCAATATTTGTAGCCAACATTTGTACACTTGCCATCTGTGAAGCACCCGCATACACAAATACCGAAAAACTCATTGCCCTTAAAAATGTTAAGCCACTCGCTCTAGCCATCATTCCATACGCAATCCCAACAGGAATATACCCTAAAACAATTGGACTTGCCGCCTTTAACCCCTTTATAAAATCTCTATTCATATTCCAAAAAAAAGCCTATTTTTCGCTAGGCT
>CAVJDT010000075.1:0-3227 GCA_963648435.1 Bacillota bacterium | reverse complement strand
TCTAAGAACTGATTTCCAAGAGTAAATCCAGACACCTTCATACTTGATTTAACAGAATCATCAAGAACATTACTAACATCCGTAATCTTTAATGAAATAGAAAGTTCAGAACCAGAATAAACTGTACTTAATTCATCAGAAGAAATACTTCCATCCTTAATCAACATCTCAACAAGATCCGTCTTACTATTTAGTACATTACCATTCACAGTAATCGTACCCTTACCATATGAAATCTTGCCATCCGAATTCACTTTCATCTGACTAGCCTTAGTAGGAACAACAACATAATCTACAGACACCGTACCATCAAAGTTACCAGTACCAGTAATCGTCAATGTATGATTTCCTGCATCAGTAACCTTATTACCACTCACTTTATAAGTATCGACACTCATTCCATCAACAACTACAGATTTAACAGTTTGTGTCTGTTCAGAACCAGTATAAATTAATGCACTTCCTAATGTAACAGTAGCACCATCAATTGATTTAGGACTTATAGTAAATGTTCCATCTACAGTCTTAACTGAATAATTAGGATTAGAATCAACACTCACACTTATCTTATATGTGCCAACATCTTCACCAGTCTCACGACTTACTTTAATACCAGACAATGCATCTACACCAGCAATTGTATATGTAAGATTTGGATCAGATTCGCCATAAACCTTAGCAGCAGATGTAGCTGTTACTGTAACTGATTTTGGTTCAATATCGATATCTGCACTACCCTCAACATCTTTATAGTTATCAGCCGTTACTTTATAGTAAACCGTATATGTACCTGCATTCTTATATGTTACTGAGGTTTCACTATATAAAATCTTTCCATCTTTATCCTTTGTACCATATAAAATCTTTGCACCCTCACTAGGCTTACTAACATTTACAGTAATGCCATGAGAATTTCCATCATAAGAACCACTATAACCTTCTGCACTCACTTCCATCTTATCAGTGACACTCAATTGAATAACAGAAGTACTAGGAGCATCGCCCTTACTGTCAGAAGTATATGTTTCTCCATTTGGATTGTAGTTTACAGTAAACGTATAATTACCCGCACCAAGAGTTGATAAATACGTACCCTTTAATACAAGTTTGCCTTCATTCACTTCATAGGCAGATGGATCAATGGTCTCACTTCCATTTGTAACAGAAGCAATCGTATTACCATTTACACTCACAGATGTAGTTACATCACTACCAACCGTCTTATCAAATGTTTCTTTTGAAGTTGTAGTCGCATCCGTATACACAACAACACCATCAGAATTAATGATTGTCACATTACCTGAATAATCTGTAATTCTTGCATAAATAACACTCTTATCATTTGCCTTCATTGAAAGTGTTTTACCAGTAACCCAAGATTTATCATTATATGATGCATTCTTGGCAACCTTTTGGTATTCAATCTTAGAAACACCACTCACATCATCATTACCCGTAATATTTACATCCACTGTATCTTTAAATAAATAGTTAAATGAAATCTTATTTAAGAATGTTTTAAAACTATTCTCCCTAATCTTTATCTCTCCAGTAGGAGCTGTTGTATCAATATTTACTTGTTCTGTTTTCTGATTTGTAATATAGCCAGTCTCTATTTGTTTTAAACTATAAGAAACTGAATGTTTACCATCATCACTATATGAAAGAACATCTTTCCACTCTTTACCATCTTCTGAAATCATATATCCAGAATCAGGAATAATCGTAACACTTGATGAATACCAGTCATTATCATTCTTTGTACCAGAAATAGTAGCCTTACCACTTTCTAAATAAGAAATCTTCCAAGTAATCTCTGCATTTTCAGGTAGTGCATAATCACTATTATCGAGGCTTACCTTAGCCGTGTACGTACCAACATCCGTCTTCGTATTACCTTCATAAGTAAGATTTACTCTATCTCCAGAAAGAACATTTGATACTTCTGCAGTAACCGTATGTTCATTTCCATCATAAGTAAATTCTGTAGTATCCCACTTTAATTCTACTGTACGAGGTAAAATCTTTGCCCTTGCAGTTTTTAGATAGATTTCATAATTTTCTACACCTGTTCCAGAATATTGAACATTATCCGTTTCTATCTCTACTCTAATAGGATTTTGGTTTCCATCAGGCCATTTATCTCTAAAATGGCCAGTAAGGCCAGAAATCGTAATACTGTCACCTGAAATCAAATCACTCTCCGGAACAACTGTTGTACCTACCTCAGCATCTCTTGTTCCATCATACACTTTATCTTTTACATTTGGACTAACTTCAATTCGTTTTCTATTGATTGTAACAGTTGCCGAACCAGAATATGATTCATAACCATCCAATGTTACTTGATAATAAACAGTATAAGTACCTGCATTCTTATAAGTTGGAGTAGCTGTTAAATCATAAGTACCCTCTGTTGTTCCATATCTTACTGTCGCATCTTTAAAATCACCTAAATCAACAGTAATACCATAACTATTTCCATCATATGTCTTTTCAACATTTTCAGCCACAATATCAGACAATGTACCACTATTTACAGTAAATTTAACAGGATCTGTTGTATACGAATTATAGTTATCTGTTTCATCCACTACTGCATACATGTAGTAAGTACCACAAGATAAAGTCTTGTTACCAATATCCTTCCACTCTGTACCATCTGTATTCTTGTTATCTTTAGAATAGTAATAAGTAACACCAGCATCCTCTTTAACATCTAAAATAGTTGGTGTACTTACGGTTCCACCATAGGCATAGTCAGACATTGTTACTGTTGCGGATTGGTCTGCTTTTTTTATAGTAAATTCTTTTACAAGTTGGTTAGAAACAACAGAACCATTATCATTATAAACAGCATCAATCTTCGCCTCATAAGTACCCGCATCTCTTGGGGCTGAATCCAACAATTCACCATTCTTATAATACGTAATACCATAAACAGTCACATTGTCACTATTGTTGTTTTCACATTTTGCCGTATATTCATTACCATTATAAGTACCACCATCTGCAACAAGCGTCGTTGTTAATGGAGAGTTATAATATTTACAATCTACCTTACTATCTTGTTCATTGTCACATTTTTCACTCAATACATTTCCATCTATATTCCACTTCCAATTATGAGTATGTTTCCAAAAATAAATGGCTTTATCTTTATAAATAGCTGTATATCCATCAGTTGATTCTATATTATTAAGCATATCTTTAGATGTTCCAGTTGT
>CAVJDT010000074.1:0-3237 GCA_963648435.1 Bacillota bacterium | reverse complement strand
GTTAAGTTTAGCACGACGAACTTTACCAAGACGTGTAACTTCAATTTTGGCAACCATTGGTGAATGTAAAGGGAAAATTCTTTCAACACCAACACCTGATGAAATCTTACGAACTGTGTAAGTTTCGCTAATGCCACCACCGTGACGTCCAATTACTAATCCTTCAAAAATTTGGATTCTTTCGCGGTCGCCTTCTTTAATTTTTACATGAACACGTACACTGTCACCAGGGCGAAATTCAGGAACGTCATTTTTCATGTATGACTTTGTAACCGCATTAATTAATTGTTGACTCATAATTAACACTCCTTATCTTCTGGTATTCATTTATATTCCATATCAACTTGGGTCATATCAGCGGAATACCATGTTTTGCTTTAATATTATATCATATTTTAATGTTTTATGCAAATTATACATTCTTTTTTGTTCTATATTTAAATGATAATGCTTAACTTTTTCTTTTTTTTGCAATTTGTGATATTATTATTATAATTATAGGAGGTACATATGCCACTAAACATTGGAGAAGTAAATAAATTTATTGTAAAACGTGAAACCGACATCAGTTATACTTTAAGCCCAGATGATGATGAATTAACAACTTATGTGTTTTTACATTTTAATCAAGCTACAAGAAAACTAGAACCAGGTGAAAAGATTGATGCTTTTTTATACTATGATCAGAAAAAAAGATTATGTGCCACGATGGAAATGCCCATAATTACAACCCATAAATTTGGACTTGTTGAAGTCGTTGATATAATGGAAAAAGCTGGAGTTTTTGTAAATATTGGTATTGCGAAAGATATTTTATTATCAAAAGACTATTTACCAAATTATTTGAGTGCTTGGCCTAAAGTTGGCGATAAAGTACCATGTATTTTAGTTGAAAAGCAAAATCAATTAGTTGCTCGTCCTGTTATTCCTCAAGACCTTCATTTTAAAGAACCACCTCTAACGCTTGGTCAAACTGTAGCTGGTAGAGTAGTTAAAATTAATCCTGAAGGAATGACTATTTGTACTTCAGAATATCAATTTGTATATTTACATAAAAGTTATTTAAGAAAAGAATATCGTATTGGTGAAGAAGTAACATGTAAAATTATTCACATTAATGAAGCCGGTCACTACCATGCTTCAACCATTGCACAAAAAGAATATGCAAGACTTAGTGATAGTGATATCATCCTTAATTATTTAAAGAAAATGGGAGGAATAGTTCCTCTGGGCAATGCATCTACTCCTGAAGAAATTACGAGATACTTTAAAATGAGTAAAAGTGCATTTAAGCGTGCGGTTGGAGCATTATATAAGCAAAGATTAATAACAATCGAAGATCATAAAATTACATTATTATAAGAAAAACACATTAGATCATAAGTAATCAAATTAATGATATACTTATCTAATGTGTTTTATTTATTAATTAAATGTTACAGTAATTGTGGGAACTACCCCAACTTCTCTAGCGTAAATTCCGCGTTGTCCATACGCAGCACCATCAGGTCTTATCGTCATAGCATTGATAGCTTGAGCTGAAGACGGAGTACGAAGCCACCAATGATATGTATCCATATTTTCCTCAAAGCCACATCCAACAGCTTTAGCATAGTCGGTTGGGCTCTTTTGTTTTAAAGCGTCTTTATCAAAAGCACCAGTCATAAAGCCATATGCATTATTAAGTACATCTTGTTTACTTAATAAATATACTTTATCATTAGTATCATTACATATATATTTATTTTCATCATTTAATGTTGATGCTATACTATTATCAACTAAGGTAGTGTTAATATATGCTTTTTGGTTTTCTGTAAATGCTTTATTATAGAAAGTTTCATTTAACCATTTTCTAATATCTGAATGTTCATAGTTATTTGCATAGATTGTTTTTCCATCTATTGTTCTATTTATTTGAGATGAATAAAACATTTGACTATCAATTATTAACTCTGCTAATAATTTGTATGTACCATTATCATTGGACAAGATTCTCCACTTAATTGGTTCTACTTTAAAGTAATAAGTTGTGTCCTTTACTATTTGTTGATTATTACTAAAATACATTGTTTGATTACTATAATTAACATAAGGTTTTGTGGCTACTTCTGCATATCGTTCATTATCGCTGCCTAAATAACAGCCATCACTATCAGGCGCGTCAGATATAATCGCAACTGATTCATCTTTTAATGTTTGTGGGTAATATCCACAATATACATAATTGCCTTCAATTTTGTATTCTTTTGCAGGTTCTTTTTGTCCACATTTTGTACATACTCCACCCTCAAAGTTATGATTTTAAAAAACAATTAGAAACAAGTAAACCTAAAAGTTGGTTGAAATCAGTTTCAGCATTTTCTAATGGAATTGGTGGTACATTATTTTTTGGTGTAGATGATAATAAAACCCCTGTTAATATTAATGACCCTAAAAGTGTGTGTGATAAAATTTCAGAATTAATTAATTCAAGAATATCTCCAATACCTACTTATATATTAGAACCTTATACTGAAGTATATAATGAAAAAGAAATTGCTTATGTTGTTTTAAAAGTAAAGCCAGGGCCATCAACTCCTTATTATTATTCAGCTGATGGTGTTAATGAAGCATATATTAGAAGTGGTAATCAAAGTATTAAAGCACCTAGACATATACTAGAAGAATTAATTTTAAAAGGGCAAAACAAAACATATGATTCAATTATTACAACTTACTTAAAAAGCAATTATTCTTTTACTTTCTTTGAAGCAACATTTCTAGAAAAAACACTTACAAAGTTAACCGAATCAGATTATATTTCATTTTCACTTATGAACGCAGATGGCTTTTTAACAAATGCAGGAGTATTACTTGCGGACCAAAATATATATAGACATAATAGAATATTTTGCACAAGATGGAATGGACTAACTAAAACATCTTTAGAAGAAGCATCGGATGATGATGAATATTCAGGTGGACTTGTAAAATTACTTGATTCAGCACTTAATTTTGTGAAAAAGAATACCAAGAAGAAATGGAAAAAAGAAGCAAGTGGCAGAATTGAAATGCCTGAGTATGATGAGATTGCAATAAGAGAAGCTATAGTTAATGCAATAATTCATAGACAATATACAAACGTTGGTTCAGAAGTAACAGTTGATATTTATGATAATAGAATTGAAATTACATCTCCAGGCCCAATGGCATCAGGCGTATTAATTAATAAAGAATTAAGTAATAATATACCAT
>CAVJDT010000073.1:0-3344 GCA_963648435.1 Bacillota bacterium | reverse complement strand
AAAAGTTTGTATCTCCTGCTCCACCTGTTATGTTCAGTTTTCAAAGATCAATTTCAACACGTCTCTAAACGTGCTTTAATAGTATACTACTTTTTGTTTTATTTGTCTACAAATATGCTTTTTTATTAATTTGTTTTTTTGATAAAACAATCAGTTTAACCTTATATATTATACTAAATTTTTATTTCATTGTCTATAAATATGCTTTTTAAAATTATATTTTTTAAATTTTAAAAACAGAACATAAATATTATGCTCTGTTTTATTCTTATTTAACAATTTTTATACTTGTCTTTATTATTTTTTGTAAATTTTCAGTATAAAAGTAAGTGCTTTCTAAATTTGTTTTTTCTAATAGAATGTGATAATTATCAATATTTGAGTATGGTAAAACTTTTCTCCTAGATATTTTAAAATTTGGATGGTAGTGGTTAGATGATAAATAATACGGTAATTCTTTATATATATTATTTTCTTTGTTTTCCATCTTTATTATATTGGAATAAATCACTTACTGGTTTATCATCTATTATATTTAATATACCTCTACCTAATAAACTTGCTATAGATAATTGTTTTACAAACTTATATTGTTTTTTCTCAGGACTTAATTTAATACTATTTGTGACAACTAATTCATTTAAAGGTGAATTAGCTAATCTTTCCATAGCATTACCAGATAATAATGCGTGAGTTGCACATGCATATATTTCTTTAGCACCTTGTTCTTTGATTGCTTTAACAACCAATGAAAGGGTTCCTGCGGTATCTACCATATCATCTATGATAATACAAGTTTTATCTTTTACATCGCCTATAACATTCATAATTTCTGCTCTATTTGGTTCAGGTCTTCTTTTATCAACTATTGCAATAGGAGCATCAAGTGCCATTGCAAGTTTTCTAGCTCTTGTTGTTCCCCCATGATCAGGAGCAACAACTACTACATTATCTAAATTCTTTTTAATGAAATAATCAGCAAATATAGGTAATGCAAGGAAGTTGTCAATTGGAATATTAAAGAAACCTTGAATTTGGTCAGCATGTAAATCAAGACACATAATTCTATTAGCACCAACTGTTTGTAATAAATCAGCCATTACTTTCGCTGATATAGGTTGTCTTGGTGCTGCTTTTCTATCTTGTCTAGAATAACCATAATACGGCATAATAATATTTATGTGTTCTGCAGAAGCACGTTTTAGTGCATCTATCATTATTAATAATTCCATATAATTATCATTAACAGGACTGCTTGTTGTTTGAATTACAAAAACGGTATGTCCTCGTACTGTTTCTTCTATATTTATTTGAACTTCTCCGTCTGCAAATCTTGCAACTTGACATTTTGATAGTTCAATATGCATATATTTAGCTATTTCTTCTGCTAGTTCTCTATTTGAACTTAATGAAAACAATTTTACTTTTTTACCTGATAATAAAGCCATATTTTTTCTCCTATTTGTTTTTTAGTATTTGTGTAACTTTTGTTATTATATCATCTTTTGTCATATGATATTCTTTTAACAATTCGTTATATTTTCCTACTTGTCCAAATTGATCTTGAACTCCTATTGCATATACTTTAACTGGTGTATTGTGACACACTAGTTCACATACTGCACTATGCAATCCACCTATAACATTATGATTTTCACAAGTTAATACAACTTTAGTTTTGTTAATTGAGTGTAATAGAGTTGTTTCATCTAGTGGTTTTATAAAATTAGCACTTATTAATTCTGCTTCAATTCCTTGCTTTTCTAGTTCTTCTACCGCAAGTTTAGCCTCATATACCATTGTTCCTGATGCAATGATGGTAATATCGGTTCCAGCGTTTAACACATCTGCTTTAAAAAGTTCAAATTTGTAATTGTCATCATATACATCTGGTCTTGTTTTTCTTGGCATACGAATATACATTGGGCCTTGGTAATTTTCTATTTGTTCAACAGCTTGTTGTAGTTGGTTAGCATCAACAACATCAAAAATTGTCATTGTTGGTATACTTCTTAAAACTCCCATATCTTCAAAACTCATATGAGTTCCACCGTTTGTTTCAGCAGTAATACCAGGGTCAGTTCCCCATATTTTTACATTTTGTTTTGCATAACAAACCGATATCATTATTTGGTCTAGAGCACGTCTTGTCGAAAATGGAGCAAAACTAAATACATTAGGTTTCATCTTTGACGCAGCAAGTCCAGCCGCAACCCCCACCATGTTTGCTTCAGCAATTCCTACGTTAAAACATCTATTTGGAAATTCTTTATATAGAGGAGCAGTTCCATTAGGCTTAGCTAAATCTGCATCAAGTATACATATTGTTTCATCATTTAACATTAATTCTTTTAATTTTGTTGCTAGGGCTTGGCGAAATTCCATATTACTTATCCTCCATTTTTAATTCTTTTAATCCTTGTTCAAGTTGTTCGGGAGTTATTGGCATACTATGATTGCCTAATTTTGCTTGTTCAATGAAACTAACACCTTTGCCTTTGATTGTATCTAAAATAATAATATGAGGTTTTCCTTTTGTTGCTTTAGCATTTTCAATTGCTTTAATTATTTCTTCATGGTTATGTCCATCTATTTCCACCGCATCAAATCCAAAGTTTGTCCATTTATCAACATAGTTTCCGACATAAGTTAAATTAGCAGTGTAATCATCTATCTGCATTTTATTATTATCTAGAAAAACAATTAAATTATCTAAACATTTTTCCCCCGCAAATTCAGCAGCTTCCCAGTTTTGGCCTTCTTCTAATTCACCATCGCCAATAATTACATATGTAATTGAACCATTGTTTTTAATTCTTGAAGCAAGGGCCATACCTACTCCACAAGATAAACCTTGTCCAAGGGAACCCGTTGTCATATCAACACCTTTTGTTTTATTCATATCACAATGGCTAGGGAGATTAGTCCCTATTTTATTAAGAGTTAATAATTCACTTTTTGGAAAATATCCACGGCGAGCAAGTGTCGCATAAACAGCAGGTCCTGCATGTCCCTTTGATACAACTAATCTATCTCTATTTTCCATGAGAGGATTTTGAGGATCTATTTTCATTTCTTTATAATATAAAACAGTTAATACATCGACTATTGAAAAACTCCCACCTATGTGGCCAGAACCAAGTGATGCAATGCATTCAAGAGTTAGTCCACGGATTTCATTAGCTATTTTTTGCATATTATTTTCCATTCTTTCACCTCACAAAATATCATATATATTATACACCATTTTATTTTTTTTTGCATTAATTTCGTATATATTTATTATAAAGAACAAAGTTAGAGTTATCACTCTAACCCAAACACTTAATGTTTCTTTTAAAAGA
>CAVJDT010000072.1:0-3636 GCA_963648435.1 Bacillota bacterium | reverse complement strand
TCTTTTAAAAGAAACATTAAGTGTTTGGGTTAGAGTGATAACTCTAACTTTGTTCTTACTGGCTCAAATTCAAAATTATTATCTAGCGAATTTATAACTTTATTAAGTGGGAGGTTTGTTTCGTTTAGAATTCGACCTTTTGTTTATAAAGAAATTCAGAAACTTTCCCCAACTACTACAGTTACGGATTATTTAATCTGGGGAGGCTTTCCAGGTAGATTTGTTTTTAAGAGTGAACAAGATACTAGAATATATTTAAACGATATTGAAAATACCATAGTAATAAATGATTTAATTAAAAGATACAAAATTAAAAATGAAGCAGCATTTAAGAAAATAGTCTATTTTATTTTAAGTAGTAATGCACGAATTTTTTCTATTCGTTCAATTCACAAAACATTGAAAAGTGATTTCCCTAATATAGCTCTTACAACTGTTGCTAGATTTATTAAATATTTGAAAAATGCATATATTATAGATGAAATTGCACAGTTTTCAACTAAGACAAAACGTGAGCTTAGATATTATGGAAAGATTTATGATTGTGATGTAGCATTTAATTCATTAAGAACACTTAATAATAGATACGATTTAGATCATAATTTAGAAAACATAGTATATAATGAACTCTTGTATATGGGGTATGAACTTAAGGTGTTTGATAACAAAGGTAAAGAAATAGATTTTCTTGCTACAAAGGGAGGCAAAACTTATTTAGTTCAAGTGGCATACTCAGTAGTTGATGAAAAAGCTTATAATAGGGAATTTTCGGCTTTTTCAAATATAGATAATACAAATCAAAAAATATTAATAACAAATGATGATATTGATTTTTCTACATCTACAGTTAGACATCTTAAATTAAAAGACTTTTTGTTGAAAGAAAATTTAGAATAAAAAAGACTCTAGAAATAACCGATTGGTTAATCTAAAGTCTTATTTTTTCTTATTGTCTTCCTCTCATATGAGGGAATAAGATGACATCACGAATATTATCTGTATTAGTTAGTAACATTACAAGTCTATCTATACCAATACCAATACCACCAGTTGGAGGCATACCATATTCTAGAGCTTCTACGAAATCTTCATCCATTTCATTAGCTTCATCATTACCTAATTCTTTTTCTTTTAATTGAGCTTCAAATCTTTGTCTTTGATCAATTGGATCATTTAATTCAGTAAAGGCATTTGCGTATTCTTTACCATTAATGAATAACTCAAAACGATCTGTGAAACGTGGATCTTTTGCGTTCTTTTTTGCAAGAGGACTAATTTCAATTGGGTGACCATAAACAAATGTAGGTTGAATTAAAGTTTCTTCTACATATTTTTCAAAGAATAAATTAATGATGTGTCCATATGATCTTTGATGTTTAGGCACATCAATGTTGTGTTCTTTTGCAAGACGTAACATTTCATCTAAATCAGTTATTTCAAAGAAATTAATACCTGTTTGTTCTTTAATTCCATCAACCATGTGCAAACGTCTAAATGGAGCCGCAAGAGATATTTGTTGATTACGGTAAGTAATTTCAGTTGTACCAATTACATCTTTTGCAAGGCTATTAATTAATCCTTCCGCAAGGTTCATCATATCAGTAATATCACCATAAGCCATGTAAGCTTCAACTGTAGTGAATTCTGGATTGTGTGTTGCGTCCATACCTTCATTACGGAATAGGCGACCAATTTCATATACTCTTTCCATACCACCAACAATAAGGCGTTTTAAGGAAAGTTCAGTAGCAATTCTTAAATAGAAATCCATATCTAAAGCATTGTGATGGGTAACAAATGGTTTCGCTGCTGCACCACCAAGGATAGGATTAAGAACTGGAGTTTCAACTTCCACAAATCCCATATTTTCAAGATATCTTTGAATTCCTCTAATAATCTTTGGACGTGTGAAAGCAATACGTCTTGCGTCTTCATTCATAATTAAATCAACATAACGACGGCGTCTTGCTTCTTCTTTATCTTGTAGTCCGTGGAATTTTTCAGGAAGAGGTCTTAAAGCTTTAGAAAGATGAGTATATTCAAGTGCTTTAACACTTAATTCACCAGTTTGAGTTCTCATAACTTCACCAGCAATACCAACAATATCACCAATATCAGAAGTTTTGAATAAATCATAGGCTTCTTCACCCAAAATATCATAGCGTAAATAAATTTGAATTTGTCCATCTTTATCTTGTAAGTGCATAAAACTAATTTTACCATTACGACGCTTTGTCATAATACGACCCGCAACTCTTACTTTTACCCCAAGTTCTTCTAATTCTTCTTTAGTTTTATCTCCATATTTTGCTTTAATTTCACCGGTTGTTGCGGTTCTTTCATAACGGCTACCAAAAGGGTCAATGCCTTTAGCTCGTAAGTCTTCCATTTTCTGACGGCGGACTATTTCTTGTTCTGTTAAATTTTGATCCATATAGTACCTCCTTTGTACTTTTCTCATTACTTATTTTAACATATTTAGTGTAAAAAAAGTAGTCATATGATAAATAATTTAAACATACAATGTTGTAAATGGAGGTATTAAAATGAATTACGAAAATAAAGTAGAATCTTTAAACCATGAAATAAAGATGAAAGACCGTAAAAAAGTCGAACTTACAGGTGTTAAAAAAATCGAAAGTTTAAACAATAAAGAGTTTGTTGTAAACACAAATCTTGGATTATTAGCAGTAAAAGGTGAAAACTTAGAAATGCAACATCTAGAAATAGAAAAAGGCATTTTATGGATTGGTGGAACCATAGATTCATTAACATATGATACAAGTGATAAAAAGACTGAAAAAAAGACTAGTTTTTTAGGCAAAGTGTTTAAATGATTCATACAGTTAAAGAAGAAGTTTATATATCAATATACTTAATTGCTTTTGGTATATACCTAATATCAACGTATGATGTCTTGTTATATACACTTGAATGTTCAAAAATGCCAAGAATAATTAAAATAATTATTGAAATAATATATTGCCTAGTTCAACTCTTTATAACTTATTTATTTAGTTATAAACTAGCTAGTGGGTACATTCCTATTTATTTTATTCTTTTCTTAATATTAGGTTTTATCCTATATATTTACTTCTTAAAAAAATCTTTATTAAAAACAATCAACTATTACGGCAAAAAGGTAAGACCAGTAATGGGAAAAATATTTTTAAATGTATTACTACCAACTACAGTAATAGTTACACTTAAAAAACTAATTTTAAAACTAATTAAAAGCATTAAATTCAAAATAACAAAGATTAAAATAAAAAAGGCATTAAAGAAAAATATTAAAAATAACTATAGTGAATAATAATTATTTACTATAGTTTTTATTTTGTAAGCAAAACATTTTACAAAATACATATAATATAGTATAATATTTTAGCAATCCAATATATGGGGAGGTAGCGAAGTGGCTAAACGCGGTGGACTGTAAATCCACTCTCTCCGAGTTCGATGGTTCGAATCCGTCCCTCCCCACCATTTTTTGTAGGGCTATAGCCAAGCGGTAAGGCAACGGACTTTGACTCCGTCATTTCGATAGTTCGAATCTATCTAGCCCTACCATTTTTTTATATCCTAAACTCCCGTAAAAAATATAGTATACAAAACCAATTAAAAATTAACTAGAAT
>CAVJDT010000071.1:0-3689 GCA_963648435.1 Bacillota bacterium | reverse complement strand
TTTTAGACCTTGCTTTGTTTGACAATTATCTATAAATAGACCTTTCGTTCCGTAGCAATACCTATCGTTCCGTTGATAGACCTTTCGTTCCGTAGCAAAACGCAAAAAGAAAAAGAGCCTCGAAAAAGTGCGATAAAACACCTCTGCAAGGCTCTGATATCTGTTCACGGAAAGGAGAAAACTCCCTATCCGCCAAAAGAAAAAGGCTTGATGGCATTGTATCAAACCTATTCTTCTTAAATGGCGGAGGAAAGGGGATTCGAACCCCTGCACCATTTCTGATCTACCTGCTTTCGAAACAGGACCCTTCAACCACTTGGGTATTCCTCCAATTACTGGTATTAACCAGTACTTTTGTTTGTTTTTTTGTTTCGTGAATCATAGTATTTTTGCGATTCACATTTACCATTAATCTTTTGAATTGTTTGAATGTACATTAATGGTTCATTCTTTTTTTCTTTTTGTTGCTTTTCCAATTTTATCACCACTATATTATATGATATTATTTTTTATTAATTCTTATAATCAGTCTAATAAAATATTAGAAACATATTATCATATTTTAATAAACCTTTTATCTAATTAACACGTTAAATTTACTTATTCATTTTAATTGATGTAACAATTTTGATACAAGCTTAGATAAACTTTTCAAAAATAAAATTACCATTATATAACTTAACAAATTTATTCAAATCTAAATATCATTACATGTGTGATAAATTTAAAAGTTTTACTATTATCGTATTTTACCTTAAAAAGTAGGGTTTTAAACCCCACTTAATATTTTAATAATTTGTTGCTTTTACTTCAAAATAACTTTGAGGATGAGCACAAACAGGACATGCTTTTGGAGCATTTGTTCCAATATAGATATGACCACAATTACGACACACCCAAACTGTAATACCTGCTTTTGCGAAAACTTGAGCTGTTTCAATATTTTCTAATAATTTACGATATCTTTCTTCATGTGATTTTTCGATTGCGGCAACACCTTCAAATTGTCTAGCAATAGTTTCAAATCCTTCTTCACGAGCAGTTTTGGCAAATTCTGCATACATTTCTGTCCATTCATAGTTTTCACCATTTGCTGCTTCAGCTAAATTATGAGCAGTATCACCAATTCCACCTAAAGCTTTAAGCCACATTTTAGCATGTTCTTTTTCATTTTCTGCAGTTTCAAGAAATATCGCTGCTATTTGTTCGTATCCTTCTTTTTTCGCAACGCTTGCAAAATAAGTATATTTATTGCGTGCTTGTGATTCGCCAGCGAATGCTGTCATTAAGTTTTGTTCTGTTTTTGTGCCTTTTAAATTCATAATAACACCTTCCTTTTAGTAAATTATACCATTTTAAAGTCTATAAGTCAAATTAAATTATTTATAACTTTGCATTTTACCGTTCATTATTGTATAATATTTAATGGTGATATTATGCAAAAAATAATAAAGGTAGAACATCAAGGTTTTTGTTACGGAGTAAAGCATTCCATTAAAATGGTCCTTGATGTACTTAATGATAAAAAATATCCACGTCCAATCTATTTGTTAAATAGTATTGTTCATAATCAGGATGTTAACAACTATTTTAAAGAAAAAGGTGTAATTATATTAGAAGGAAAAACTAAACTTGAACTTTTAGATGAAATTAATACCGGAACAGTTATTTTTTCAGCTCATGGTGTGGGTGATGTCGTTAAGGAAAAAGCAAGTAAAATGAACATAACTGTTGTTGATGCAACATGTCCATTTGTGGAAAAATCATATCAATTGATTAAAAAATACTTAAATAATGACTATCATTTACTATATATTGGAAAAGCTAAACATCCAGAAACGGAAGCTGTTCTTAGTTTTAGTAATCATATTTCATTAATTACGGATGAAAATAATATTAAAATACCTAATTCTAATTATATCGCCATTGCCCATCAAACAACAATGTCCGATTATGATGTAAAATCTATTTATGATAAAGTTAAAAGCATTAATGAAAAGGTAATAGTTCTACCAATGATTTGTAATGCTACTAAACTTAGACAAGATGACTTAAAACATATTCTTGAAACTACTGATTTAAATAACGCACTTGTAATTATTGTTGGGGATAAAACTAGCAATAATTGTACTAAATTATCTGAACTTGCTTTTATGTATACAAAAAGTGTTAAATTTATTTCTAATTATCTTGAATTAAAAGATTTTGATGTTTCTATTTTTGATACTATTATTATTGCATCAGGAACTTCTACTCCTATTGTTAATGTCGATAATATCATTTTGTATTTATCAAAGAAAAAAGTAAAAAGTAATTCACACATTGAAAAATATGTATAATAAAAGGACACCATGTGTCCTTTTTTATCTACTAAACATTATTTTTTCACTCTTAAACATTTGCCTTACAAGTAAAATTATTAATATAAAGTATACAATATTACTACTAAAAATTATCATAAAATATCCAAAAGTTAACTCATTCATAAAAATTCCTTTTAATCCAAGGGTTAGATTATAAATAGGAACCAAATATGGGATAATCTCAGTTGGCATTGAATTATTAAACATTGTAAATACTCCGCTAATAATACCAATGATATAAACAGGCATTGCATACATTGTTGCTTCTTTTGTTGTTTTTGCATAAGTTGAAGCAATTAAAAAAAGACTAACCGCAATTAAAGATATTAAAATAATTATAACGAGTAATTGAACAATTGTGGTTGTGGTTAAATTAAGAACAGCACCTGTTTCTCCAAATGCGGAAATATAATTTTTAAGTGATGCCATTAAACCTATAAATGAGCAAATTGAAGCAATAATTGTAATAATAATTGCCGAAACAATTTTACCCATTATGATTTGATTTTTACTGACTGGAGCCATTAACATAGTTGCAATAGTTCCTCTTTCCTTTTCTCCCGCAATTGAGTCGGCCCCTATTGATAATGCCCCCGCAAAAATAAATGTCATAATAAGCATTGGTGCCATCATCGCCATTATAGTTGAACCTTTTTCTTTTTCTGTAGCAATATCATTACTCATTGATAAAATTTTATATTCATTTAAAGATGATGCACGAGCATTAATCAGGCTTGCTAATGTTTTTTGAACTACCGATGAAAATTCATTTTTACTATGGGTATACATCATTACCGTTGTTTCACCTTTAGTGTTACCAGTTGATATATTATCAAAGTTATTTGGAATATAAATCCATAAATCGGTTTTTCCATTTTTAATGGATTCATACATTTCATTATATAGTTTTGTATCCTTATCAAGCATTTCTAAAGTAATAATATCATCATATTCTTTTAAGTTTATTTTAAAAGGTAATATAGTAGAATTTTCATTTATCATTTTTTTGAATTCTTCAGATTTAGTTAACATCACTACTGTATATTCATGGTCTAGTTGCTTATTAGTTTGTTCTTTAGCACTACTTCCCATAAAAGTGTACATTATAAATATTAATAAAGCAGGCAGAAAAAATGTTGAAAATATTAATCTTGGACTTTTAAATATTTTATCCAATTCTTTTTTGACAATATTTAGTATTTTCTTCATTATTCATTTCCTCCTTCTTTTGCATATAGTTCAAAGAAGATTTGTTCTAAATCATGGGATGAAGAAGTATTTAAGATATTTTCAACAGTATCACATAAAACTAAATTACCATTTATG
>CAVJDT010000070.1:0-4106 GCA_963648435.1 Bacillota bacterium | reverse complement strand
ATTATTAACATATTAGTTTTTATCATTTTTTCTATAAAAAGACAGTCATTTAATCATTTCGAGAGTGACATCCCTTTTCACGCTCTTGTCACGTTTTTTTATAAAAAAATTATCTTTTATCTTGACTATTAATAGTTAGTCTCCATAATTTGCATTTTTTCAGCATTTTACTTATCATTATAACATATTATGTTATAAAAAGCAAAACAATTGTTTGAATCATCCAATTCTTACAAAAATTAACATTTAATCCCTTTCTAATGGTTTGACAAAGAACCAACTTTACGATATAATATTAACGATTTAGGAGGGAAAAATGTCACTTTATGTAATAATTCTAATAATTATTGGTTCTATCTTAGTATTAACAATAATTTCATATTTTATTTTTACTTTTTTTCTTGCAAGAAAAATTTATTTAAAGCATCTTCACAGAAAAGATAAAGACACCTGGGGTAGACATTGCTCATGGATGACTAACAAACTTCAAGTTAGAATGTATGAGATTGGACTTGAATGGGGTGAAAAAAATAAAAGTTATAAAAAGGATGTTCACATTATAAATGAAGGATTAAACCTTTATGGTGAATATTTTGATTTTGGTTATGATAAAGTTGCTTTCATTCATCAAGGAAGAACTGAAGCTTGTATGTATTCTTATTTTTTCGCAAAACCTTATCAAGATGCGGGCTACAATATTTTGGTTATTGATCCTAGAGCGCATGGCTATAGTGATGGAGAATATAACACAATAGGTTTTGAAGAATGCAAAGATGTTATCGCATGGGCTAATTTCTTACATGATACCTACCATATAGATACCATTGTTATGCATGGGATATGTATAGGTTCTGCGGCCGCCTTATACGCAATGATTAGGAAAGATTGCCCTAGCAACATTAAAGCTTTAATTGCTGAAGGAATGTACCCTGACTTTTATGATTCTTTTAAAAATCATATGATTGTTGATAAGCGTCCCATCTTTCCAGTCCTTCAAGAATGTGACTTTTGGATGCGCCATTTCACTCATCATACAATGAAATATGGGCCAAAAGACTGTATTGATAAACTTGATAAACCGCTATTACTTTTACATAGTAAAGAAGATTTATACTCACTTCCTGCAAGAGCTCAAGAGCTTTATGATAAGTGCGGTAGTAAAGCCAAAAAACTTGTCTGGTTTGATAAAGGTGCTCACTCTCATATTCGTGCGGTGACGCCTGAATTATATGATAAAGCCATTCAAGATTTTTTAAAGGAAAATAATTTATAGGAAATAATCATCAAGAAAAAAAGTGTATTTTTTTGTACTAATACAAGAAATACACTAATTTTTTTATATACTTTCCTTATTCTCTTTATTATAAAAGAACACAGATGGAAGCATAAGAATAACAAATAATCCTAAAAATACCACAAAATCTATAAGGCTACTAGTTTCTTGATAAACTATTAATTGATATAAACCAGTACCACAAAAAGCAAAAAATACTGATCCTATAATTGCAAAACAAGGCATTATAAATCTTTTTACGACACCTAAATCCTTAAAGTTTTTCATAATATAAATATACATGGTAATGTAAACTGCATAAATAATTGCACAAACAATCTCATCCATAGCGCCTAAATGACCAAAAAGCCATACATTATGCATTGCAAGATACCATACCCCAAGCATTAAAATTATACAGCCATAACCATATAAGCAAGATAATAATGATACACTTTCATTTTTTCCAAGCTTAGAAAAATTCTTGGGAGAGATTCCATGACCACGACAAGACATTGTATACATGCCACGACAGCATCCAATGGAAACGCCATTTACCGTACCAAGACAAGAAACTAAAATAAAGAAAGCAAATACAGTTCCTCCAAATTTTCCCATTAGCATTGTAAATACCGCTATTGGAGCATTTTCATCTTCATTAATGGTACCAGCATTACCTAAAAAAGCTGATAATGAAATGTAATAGATGATATAAAACACCAAAATGGCTATTGTTCCACCCACTAAAGCTCTTGGAAGATTCTTGTTGGAATCTTTAAGTTCCGCATTAATGGCGGTAGCACAAACCCAACCTTCATACGCAAAAGCTGTTTTTTTAATGGCATCTCCAAAATTAACCACATAACCTGGAGCTGGATTTAAAAGGGCTTCAATCATATTACTGTTACTTTTAGGTATAAATGATGCGAAAAGACCAGCAATTGCAATAATACCTATTGGTAATAATTTAATTATGGTTGCGGAAATTTGAAATTTTGAGGATATAATTGGTGAAAAATAATTCATTAAAATGATTAAAGTTACTAATATAAATGCAAACAAGAAATTTTGCCAATCAGTTAGGCCAACATTTAATCCTAACATTTTGAAAAAATATACCCCTGCAAATAGTGAAACAATTGATGCAATAATAGGATAATAAAAAGTTGTAATAAGCCAAGCAAGATAGTATCCTATTTTTTTATTAGTTGCAGTTTCAACATAGTCAACCACACCATTATACTTTGTTATTTTAGTTGCGAATACCGCAAAACAAAAGCCCGATGCAATCATAATAATACCGCCAATAAACCAAGCAAGTAAAGATATTCTAAGATCACCACCAGATAGTTTCAAAACGCCTCCAGCCTTTAAGAAGACACCTGATCCAATAACTATCCCCACGACCATTGCTATCCCTGTCCATAACCCGTATTGCTTTTTAATATTATTCATAAAATCCTTCTTTCAAATATTCTTTCTTTTTAAGTTTTTTCTATCAAAATTATATAATTTTCATTAATAATTTCACTTATTATTGCATTATAGTTATAACCTTTTAAGGCTGAAAAGTATGCACAAAGTTCTTTTACACTCTTTAGCTGATTTATTGTGAAAAAAGCTTTTTTAATATTCCCACCACTACTTTTAATTTTATCATATAATTCTTGTTCTTTGTTGGCTAGTATTACAACATTTATTCGTTAAATTCGATGTTTTTCGACATATTTTCTTCCTATTTGTCTAATTAAAAGAGCACAAGGAAAAACAACTACCGTTGTAACACAAGCAATAATATAATTAGGAACTCCACCCATACCAACTAAAAGACTAGTGACAGCTGATACCATAATAAAGCTGCTGTTGAATTCTTTTGCGTTTCTTCATTATGCAAAATAGTACCTGCTCCTAAAAAACCTATACCTGGCACAATTTGAGCAACAATTCTTGATATATCTAATCAATATTGAGTATTTTGACTCATATTTTTTAAGTTCATTGCAATTAAATTTACTTGTACAAGTGCGAATAGACAAGAGTCCATTGATACTAGCATAAAGGTTATAAAACCTGCTGGTTTATTGTTTTGTATCCTTTCAAGTCCTATTACCGCACCTAAAGTCATTTCCAGTACAACTCTTGCTATTTGTTCCCATATTTCTACGTTATATCCATCTGCGAATATGGTCAGTTCATCCATATTTTTCTCCCGTTTCATTTTAATATATGAAATAATTATACCATTATCTACAAATTTCACAAAATAATTTGCAATATATCTATAATGTTTATAAACAAAAAATATAGGCTATGTATTTTTAAGAACAATATTAATAACATTAATAAAACTTCATGCAAAAAGTTCCATAAAAACATATTATTAAAAAAATTAAAAAGGCAATCATAGTTAGATACTAGATATCTAGCCATAATTGCCATTTCATTTAAAATATTAAGTGTTGTTAAAAACTTTGGGGAAAAGTAAAGCTGTAAAAAACTAGGCGGATATCCACCCACTTTTTTACAGGGGCATTATTTTTTCCACCTACTTTTTTTACAGTCAAAAAAAGTCCTTTATGATATAACCCCAAACTCGGGTTATAACATTTTAAAGTAAAGTCAATTATAATGTACCACTTTTTCGTCTTTATCAAAAATGGTACATATATAAATGCATTTATTGTGTAATTTTGCTGAATTTTATCAATTTTACAATATACTTGTTTATTAACTATTAATATAAACTTCAGACATTTTCGTCTTATTTTAGAAAGATATAAAGTGTCAAATGTATCTTTTTGTAGTAATAGCCTTATTTTTCATACAAAACTAA
>CAVJDT010000069.1:0-4241 GCA_963648435.1 Bacillota bacterium | reverse complement strand
GTGAATATTAATCATAGAAGCTTTCTTAGTACAACAACTGTAAAAGAAGGGTTATACCAAATTTTAGTTTTTTTTGCAAGCAAATGTAGTTTACTTAATTAAACGAACCATATCATGAGGATGAACTGTAAAAGGAACTGGCATTTTAAATTGTTGTAATGGATGCCTTGCAACTTCTAGTTCTTCATTGGTATCTACATCAATCATTTTTTCGACAACATATAAGGTATTAGATAGATTTGGCCCAAAAAACTCTAAAGTATCACCTAACTTAAAATAATTACGTTGTTCAATAATTGCAGTTTTAGTCTTTTCATCATATGATAAAACGTAGCCAACATACTCTTTGGTAGGTTCTTCATTTCTTACTTCATATAATTGTTCATTAGGAGTAACCATGCCTTCTAAAAAACCACAACCAGTAAGTCTATTTTCCGCCTTTTGAATTTCCCGTTTAGCTTGTTCTAAAGTTTCATCCTTGATAAAACCAAGTTGATAATATTCATCAATTACCATCCGGTAACTTCTTACCACAGTTGCAATATAATATGATGATTTCATTCTTCCTTCAATTTTAAGAGAAGCACTACCTACCTTAATTAAACGTTCAATTTGATCAATTGACATTAAATCTCTTGAACCCATATTGAAAAATTCGTTAGGCAAATTTAGTTGTTTCTTTCCATAGATTAAACTATAGTTCCATCTACATGAATGTGCACAACCACCTCGATTAGCATCACGTTTAGTCATATAATTACTTAAAGTACATCGTCCTGAATAACTTGCACACATCCCACCATGAATGAAAACTTCAAGTTCAAGGGTTGTATTCTTCTTAATCTTTTCAATTTCTTTGATACTTACTTCTCTAGCAAGTACTACCCTTGTTGCCCCTACCGTTTGCCAAAATTTAATGGCCTTACTATTTGTTATTGAAGTTTGAGTTGAAATATGAATTTCAACATTGGGAGCGATAACTTTAGCTTTTTGAATTAACCCTAAACTTGATGTTATAATTGCATCTACTCCAATTTCACTTAAAAATTTTAAGTAATCATCAAGGCCTATAAAATCCTCATTATGTGGAATAATATTACAAGTCACATACATTTTTTTATTTAGTTTGTGAGCAAATTCACTTAAGTTTTTCAAATCTTCACGGGTAAAATTTGAAGCTCGAGCCCTTAAACTAAATTCTTTACCCCCAACATAAACAGCATCAGCTCCATAAAGAAGGGCAATTTTAGCCTTTTCAAGATTACCAGCCGGGGCTAATAATTCAACCTTTTTCATTTTCTTACCTCTTTCTTTAATAGAATCGTTTTATTATCGTATGCACCTTTATAAAGAGGGATATCTATTTTTTTAAGTTCTACTTCAAGGGTTGTAGAATCAATAGTTGTGCTTACATAACTATTATATAAGGAAACAACTTGATAATAATTTTGTTTAGTTAAATCAAGATTATGAATCATTATATATGGTACCTTTTTCATTTGATCTAGTTCTGATGCAAGATAATAATGATTTTCTTCAAATATTCTAACTCCATTTTGATCTTCTACTAAATGATAATAATTATCCCTTGTTTCTTCTTTTAATAATGCAAGTTTGCCTTCAATGTTTTTCATTTGATATCCTTTAAACTTTAAATAGTTAGTTACTAAAGGACGTTTAGAATAGAAACAACATGCCATACCAAAGGCTTCTACCATTACATGGTCAGTTGTATTATTGACAATTTCAATTACTTCATCACTAGTAATTTGATTAGAAATAACAACATAATTATTAAACTTTTGATATAAACGAACATCATAATAGTTTGTCATATAAGTAGGAGCGTAATATACTGTTTTTTCACTAAAGCCATTTTCAATTAAAATCTCATATAATCCCATATCCGAATAGAAAAAATAATCAATTTGTTTAAATAAATCATTTTTTAAAATCATCTTGATATAAACTAAATCATCTTCGTGAAATAATCTTTCCGCATATAATCCAACTAATATAAAATGTTTATGAGCATATTCTATTATTTTTTCAATGTTTTGAATTTCAATATTGTCAGTTGTTGAAAGACTCAAAAAATCAACTTTAACAAGTAGTATTCCTACTCCTGATAGTTTGGCAAGTTTTTTAGCCTCAAGAACTGAATTTACATCACATATTAGTTTCATCTTTTATTCTCCTTGTAATGCTGATGCCATCACCAACACTTATGAAAATAGTATGATAATTGGATAATTCACTTAAATAATGATTATATTTATCGATTTTTTCTACCATTTTTCTTACATTTTTACTTTGTGATTCTAAATCGGTAATAGCCCCATGAAATTGTAAATTATCAGTAATAATTACGCCCTTTGGCTTTAAAAGGGAAGAAAACTTTTCAAAAAATTTTATGTTTTGAGCTTTCGCCGCGTCAATAAAGATAACATCATATTCACTAAGCATACTATTATCAATTGCTAAAGCATCAACATGGTGGACCTTAATATAGTCATTTAGATTAAATTCCTTAATGTTTTGACATGCTAATTTATACATTTGGTCATCACGCTCAATAGTGTCAATTGTTGCTTTCGTATAATAGGCCATGCAAATACTTGAATAAGCAATCGCTGTACCTATTTCTAGGATTTTCTTAGGTTTAATAATATCCATAATTTCAAGAATTACTAGTAATGAATCTTTCATAATAATGGGAACATGATGTTCTTTGGCATAGTCTTCTAGTTTAGTAATTTCCATTGGAAAATGTTTAGCATTAAATTGGTCAAAATAATTGTTCATATTTGATTCCTCTTTTGATATTATTTTAACACATTCTTGCTTTTTTTTCATCTTATTTGTTATTTAAGTTTTAGATTAAACCCTTCATCTAAACACTTTCTAATATAACGGATTCCCTCTTTATATTTAGAACATCCTTCACAGATATCTAAATATTCTTTTTTTATTTCATTCATCAAAAAACCATCATAAAAGTTTTTAATTGTTAACAAAATATTTTTTACATAATTATATAAGCTATAACTACTATTTCCTTCAAGTAATAATTTAATATAACGATAATAATCATCATACATTTTTTCATATTTAGTGTAGCAGTATTGTTCAAGCTTTTTAATAATCATTTGTTGAGCATTATAATTATTAGTTTTATTAATTATTCCACTTAACAAACTAGTAATTCTTGCACTTAAACAATTATTAATTAATAAATTATAAGTTTCTTCATAATCTTTGTTAAGATACATGATTAATCCAGTATAGTAATAATACTTTTCTCTTACTTGTAAATTACTTAAATCTAAATTCTTTTTCATTTCTTCCATTTGTGCTTTCGTATCTAAGTAATCTAGGTCAGCTGTATACACCATTAATTGAAGTTTATGAAGATAAAGATTAGTACCAAATAAAGGCATTTCCGCAATTCTTTCAAAATGATAATAATACTCATATGCAAGTGGTATATTCCTAATTGAAAGCATAATATCAATTCCTAAATCATAAATAGCAGTTTCTAAAAATATATTATTATGTTCAATCTTTGATAAAACAATAATTTGTTGATAGGCTCTAATATTTTGATTAGTTTGATGAGCATATAAGGCAAAAGCATACATGTAAAACAATAATTCATTGTTTGTAAATGAACTAGATATCGCATCTAGTCTTAGTAAGGTACTCCTAGCTTCATCATAATTCTTATTTAATATATTGTAAAAAAGAACCATTAACTCTATTTCAATTCCACAATAACTATTACAAGCTAAAGCATGATTAACTAAGTTTTCAACTTCTGATATTTCTTTTTTAAAATAAGCTCTTAAAATATCTTCATATAAATTTTTGGTCCGTTCTTCTTTTACCGTTTCATAATCAATGTTCATTTTTTCACACAAAGTTTTATAATAGTTTTCCTTAACATCAACAGCGTTATTTTCAATTCTACTTAAATAACTAACTGAACAAACACCATTACTTAAATCTTCTAATTTAAATCCCATCTCCATTCTTTTTCTTTTTAAGAATTCAGACATTCCTAGCCCATTTCCTTTTTTTACTTGATTTTGTAATTTCATCATTTTTTTCTCTCCTTTTCTATCTTCAAGATTTAACGATTTATTTCAATTTCACTTATACTTTACCAAAAAATGACCTTTAAGTAAAGGAAGTACAAATATTTTCGTTCGACTTATTTTTAGTAGATATCCAGGGTTTTT
>CAVJDT010000068.1:0-4507 GCA_963648435.1 Bacillota bacterium | reverse complement strand
ATTTTTTATTAATAAGGAAATTCCATTTTTGTGGTTGATACCAAAAAAAGTCTTGAGTTAAAACTCAAAACTTAAAATGCACGACGAAAACCAGAACCACTTTTTCAATTTTTTTTGGGTTCTGTTATTAAAATGTGTGAATTAATTGTTATAAAATTACTTCTTTAAGTGACTTGTAGGAATCACTCTTCCCTTATTACAATAGATACATTTTATTTTTAGATATTCTTCATTATCATATAAATCTTGTGTCAATCCCATCAATGGAAACGCTTGACAAAAAAATTATATAATATATAATGTATTAAAAAACTTGATATAAAGAAATGTTCAAACCCTTATTAATTTTAACTATTGTCTCAAAAGTAATAGAATAGCAAAAGTTGTAAAAACAAAACTTACAACTTAAAAATAAATTACATGATTTAACTTACATATAATGTATGGAACATAAAAATTGGTATTAAGAGAATTGTTAGAAAATAATTTTGGAAAAACAGAATGAAAGGTATATACATGGAAATTTATTTATTATTTATGCGAATCATCAAAGAGTTGTTTGGCCATAGCATGCGGCCTAAAGTATGCTTATGAAAAACATAAAATAAATTATGCAAAAGATTCACTCTAGTATAATGTTATACTAAAAGAATTAATAGGGTGAAATAAAATGGAAAAAATTATAAAATGATGTAATGAGATGAATAAATGAAAAGATTGTTAATGATTTTTATGATGTTCATTCTTTGTTCTATAAGCACTAGTTGCTATAATATAGTAGAAGAAAGACCATCAAAAGAAGATCCAAAACTAAAAGGTGAAGAACCATATACAGAAGGTGATGGAACAGTTGATAACCCTTATGTAATAGATACAAAAGGAAAACTAATTTACCTATCCAATCAGACTAATGATGGCAAAGGAAGGGATTTATGCTATGAATTACAAGTAGATATCAACCTAGAAGGAATAAAATGGAATCCGATTTACCGTTTTAAAGGATATTTTAATGGTAATGGATATGAGATTAGTAATTTTTCTATTCAAAATAAAAACCCATATAAATTTTATAATCATTCAATAGGCTTTTTTGAAAGCAATGCAGGTACTATTGAAGGACTAGGCGTCACAAATTTTTATATAGATGCAAGGTGGCTTGGTAAAACAATGTGGAGTTGTGTAGGAGGAATTACGGGAACTAATACTGGTATTATTAAAAATTGTTATACAAATTGTTCATTATATGTAGAAAATTTTATTGATGTTGGTGATGAAAATAATATTTATTTTAATGAGGCATATATAGGTGGAATTGCTGGTATAAATCAAAAATTTTCATCAGAATCACGTGGTGAAATATATAATTGCTACTCTTCAATTTCCATAACTAAAGAGGTAGATATAAAATTATATTATGATACAATTGCTTATATGAAAAATGATTCATCAGGCAAAATTACTAATTGTGCAGTTTCGGGGCAAGAGAGAAAAAAATATTACATTAATGAATTAGGTTGGAGTGAGGATATATGGGATTTTGATAATCCTGAATTTCAAAATGGTGGATACTTAAAACTAAAAAGAACAAAAAAAGAATAAAAAGGAGACCACAAATGAATAAAATTAAACGTTTATTAATAACTTGTGCATTATTTATATCGTGTGTTACGACAACAAGTTGTTATCAAAAAGTATATGTAGAAAAAATACCAGTGGAAGTGTATCAAAAACTAGATGGTGAAGAATCATACACAGAAGGTGATGGAACAATTGATAATCCATATGTAATAGATACAAAAGGAAAACTAATCTATTTATCTAATCAAACAAACGACAATAAAGGCAATGATTTATATTATGAATTACAAGCTGATATTAACCTAGAAGGAATAAACTGGAATCCAATAAAAAGATTTGAAGGTCATTTTAATGGCAATGGTTATGAAATAAGTAATTTTGTTATTAAGAATAAATATACAACGCATAAATATTATACTAATAAAATAGGTTTATTTGGAAGCAATCTTGGGACTATTGAAAAATTAGGAGTAACAAAATTTAATATTTATATGTTTTGGACGTTGAAAGAATTAAATGTACAAGTTGGCGGTATAGCTGGAGAAAATGGTGGAGTTATTGAGAATTGCTATGCAATTGGTATCATCATCGCCAAGTCTACTAATCAGAAAAATACTATCAGCGAAAATTTATCAAGTATAAATATTGGAGGTATTACTAGCATAAATGCTAGTTACAAATCAAATCAATGTTCACGTTTCGAAGGAGTAATAAATAATTGCTATTCTAGCGTAAAAGATGAATCAGCACCTTTTGGTTCAATTGATTTCTTAAATGATCCTATTGCCGGAAAAATTAATAGTTGTTTGGATCCGTGGAGTGGTAGCTATATTTACAATTACGATTATGAAAAACTGGATAATTGTGAAATTTTTTATGATTATGTAGTTTATTTTGAATTTGAAGATTTAAATAATAAAGAATTTTATATTAATGAGTTAAAATGGAATGAAGAAATATGGGACTTGGATGATATTGAATATGAATGGTATGAATATGTCGACAATCAGTATCCAAAACTAAAAAGAAACAAATAAAGAATAAAACGGAGGAACGATATGAACAAATTAAGAACATTTATTAATAAACTATTATTTTCTAGTATATTATTATTTACAGTTATTACAATAACTGCTGTATCAAATAAATATATATCGGTATATGCTCTTATAAATGATAGTGAACAAGTTACACTAATTAAAGAAGTAACAAATGATTTATTTAATAATGTTGAAATATCATCAATGGAATATTTATATAATTTAGATGAGTCACCAGATTACATATATGTAGAATTTGAAGGATCTGGATATGTAGTATATTCTAGTGAAACACTAGATGTAATGGAATATTCACTAAAAGGTTTTCTACCATATAATACAGATGAAAAGAAGTATTATGCTGGACCAACTAATTACTTAAAAAAAGAAAGAGAAAACTTTAAAAATGTTACAACAAATGAAGTAATTACAAAAGCAGAATCAACATCATATGTTGAAACGTCAAAAGAAGTATTAGTTAAGTCTGAAACAAGACAAGGAAAAACAAGAAAAAGTGTATTAAAAGAAAAGAATGAACTAAACAATGATAAGATAGCAGTAAGAAAGTTAAATGCAGGAGGTATAACAATTCCAGCTGGAGGATTTGGACCTACGGCGACATATATAACTAATGCTGAATATTTTATGTTAAATCCTCAGCATGGGAATAATGAAAATGATACATGTAGTGCTGTCGCAGCTCAATTATTACTAAGTTATCACAATTACTATAGTGATAGAAGATTAATAGATAATAAGTATTTGTTTGATGGTGAAGATAATCCTAATACATGCACGAATCCATTAAAAATGACCAGTGAAACGCTAGGGACAAGAGGAATACTTGAAAATGGTAGTGATGAAACCAATAGTTATTTTTATAAAATAATACAAAAAGTTCCTGCAAGTCCTGGTCCAAATAAACGTGCTTCAGGTTTAAGAAGCATATTAGCAGAAAGAAAAGAAGAACTAAATCTTGATGACGATTTAGCAACAATAACAAGTGCTATTACTATTTTTGGAGTAGGTGATAAAATAGAAAATGAAATAGATCAAAATCGTCCTGTATCTATTTCATTTCACTATGATAGTAAAGATAATCATGCAGTAGTTGGATATGGTTATCAAACACTTGTTGGAAGTAGAACAGATCAAGATGGATAATTTGGATATATAGTCCATTGTGGTTGGTATGCGGATACTAGTAATACTTGGATAAACAAATCATGGTGTTATGGTTATGTGACAATGGAAGTTAATCATGAACATATATTTGATTTTAATACTCCGGTATTAAATGAATATTATGAAAGAAGATGTACTGTATGTGGATATAGAACTTCATTTTTTCCATTTACAACAACTATTGAAAATGATGAAGTAACAATTACTGGTTTGTCTGATGATGGCAATCAAGTAATATTACCAGCAGATTTTACAGTTCCTTATACAATTAATAATCAAAAAGTTACAAGAATAGCTTCAAATGCTTTTGTTAATCAAACTACTATAAGTAATGTTAAAATTCCAAATAGTGTAGTAGAAATAGGAGATGGGGTATTTTCAGGCTGTAATAATATTACATCATTAACGTTACCTTTTATCGGAAATAATAGAACTCCTACAACAGAACAAAAAAATTTTGGTAAAATATTTGGAACTACACAATATCCAGGAAGTACAGCAATTATGCAAGATGGAATAACCTATTATATTCCAACAACACTTCAAAATGTTACAATAACAGATATGGATGTGGTTAAACAGCGATCATTTACAAATTGTACAATGTTACAAAATATAAAATTACCTCATGGAACTAAAACAATCAAATCAGGTGCTTTTTTAGGATGTACATCACTTAATAATTTTGTCATTCCAAATACAGT
>CAVJDT010000067.1:0-4592 GCA_963648435.1 Bacillota bacterium | reverse complement strand
CCCCTTAATTATAACATTATATATTTTTATTGTCAAGAAAAATTTTTAAATAGTTATTTTTGCTTTAAAAAAATTCTTAAAATTTTAATATTAAGCACGGATATAAGATTTAATCCTGTGTAAAATATAAGGCAGTAATTTATGATGTTTCTTTGATTCTGATACCTATGATAAAAACTTTTACTGATAATGTTTATATAAACTTTATATATAAGCACGGCTTATGCTTATAAACGAGCAGCTTATGATTTTAAAACTAGAACTGAACTGACTATGATGATATAGGATCTACTGAATAACATTCTGGTATGAGGTTGGTTATAATTACACACCGTGCCTATATTAGAAAAGAAAAGAAAAGAACCACTAGGTGGTTCTAACTTCTTTTAGTTACAAAGTTGTGGTAATAACCGGGTGCTATGGTATCCACGCAGATATCAAAATGTTCATCTATTGAAAGCAACTTTAGATTTTTAAACACCATTTTTAATTGGTTAAAATATTCACAAACATCAATGTAATTTAAATCAAAATCTTCAACTTCACAATCTTCTTCGTTTTTAAAGTTTCTAATAAGTAATTTAATGGCTCTTACTTGCATAGAATTTAATTTATTAATTTTAATAAATTCAAGTGTACAAGCATTGTCATAATATTCGAAGTCAAGACAATCATTTTCTATTTGCTTAATGATATCCTTTTTACATTCGCCTAATGTGCGACCATACCCAACGTATGATTTTAACTTTACAAAATTAGTTGTTTGATTTTCTAAAGTTAGTGTATGATATATTGCATTTTTCATTTTCTAATCTCCTTTATATATACAATAGTCTTGATAGGATGCAACTCTTTCCTATCTACTCTTATTATATACCATTAAGCTTTTAAAGTCAACACTTTCATAAAAATAATTTAAAAAAATTTTTTTAGGATAAAAAGTTGTTTTATTTATATATAAAGCACGGATAGTAGCAGGTTGAAGAACCAGTTACGTTATCGATTATAGTCGTAGAAAAAAGCATTGTCGAGAAAACGCTCAGATTAGCGTTCTAAACGAGTTTTGTGTACAGAACGATTAATTATTCGTTTTTAGCACGGAACGAACGTATACGCTTGATTTGAGCAAAATAAAAGCCCTACAAGAAGTAGGACTAGTTTTAGAATGACACAATGTTTTCAATATCGACTACAAATATAGGACTTTCCAATGGTTTCAATTGAGAACTTGCTAGAGCGTTCATTTGGATCAGTTCCTCTTTAGAAGTCTCTACACCATCAAGATACCATTTAGTTTTTGGCTTGTTCCCATTCATTGTTAATGTCAATCTTAAATAAGCTTTGTCTTTATTGATTATGATATAATTTTCATAATCTTTAAGCCATTGACCCCAAGGCAATGATTGAGTAGGTTGACCAACCATACACTTCATTTTATTATAACAAACTCCAATTCGATAAACTCCAATAGTTTCCTTTACGATACGATTTCTGAACTCTTTGTGAACTTCAGTGTTTTTAAGTGTTTTGCGCCATTCGACTGAGTGATAAGTACCACCCTTGATAGAATCACAACGTTCCATCACTTTTTCTAATTTCATTATTTAAATCCTCCTAAAATAAAATTGTTCTCCCTAATTAATATTATATAACTTTAATACGATATGTCAATACTCAACTATAAAAATATTAGAAAATAATTATTTGCTCAACATTCCATAAAATCTTGCACGGATCATATTTATAAGCAGTATAAAATACTGACAAACCTAGTGTTCCTAGTTTTGAAGTTAATACTCCAGAATAATGTATAAAATTTTCAACATAAAAGCCGTGAATTATATATAAAAAACAGGAGCAGTTTTGCTCCTATCTTTTGTTCTTGTTCATATCTTCTCTAATTAGGTTCTTGATGTATGTAGCTTTTGCTTTTGTATCAAGCCATTCAAATAGATCTTGTTCAGTCTTTGGATTAAAGACAATTTGAACTTTCTTACAAGTGTGTAAGTAGTTTTTGATATAATCTTGTTTCTTTAAGTATTGATTTGTTTCTTTGTTGATTTTTGACATAATTTATTCCTCCATTATTTTAATTTTTCTTGAGCCAATTCTTGAGAATATCTTTTGATGTTTTCTAATAATTCATCGATACGTTTTTCTTGATAATCACTAGGAGATTTGTAATATTCTATCAAAGCATCATCTAGAAGTTCTATTGTTAATTTTCTTAACATTTTGTATTCTTTGGTAAACTTAATCATAGTTATCATCCTTTCTTTTGGCTCCTTTATTATATAACATTAAAAAAACATTGTCAACATTTTATTTTAAAAAGTTTTATTTAAACAGAACTTTCGAATCTCCTGCCGTGCCATATAGCGCCTGTGTATATGCGTAAAAAAAGAGAGACCCCCAAATGTCTCTCTTAAATTTCGGCTTGAATAATAACGTTTCCGTAAATGGTAACGCTAAGGCTAGCCATTACATTTTCAATATCATTATCATCTAGTGAAATGGTATTACCTTCACCATCAGTTTTTACAATGAACACATTGCCAAGGATTACCTCAACGGCTTTGCCATTGTATCTAGTAATAATTGATGGGGCATTGTTAGATTTTAATAAGCCCTCATCATCAAGGTAAATATCATAGTATTCACCATTGAATTTTCTTGATTGAATATCAAACGTATTACAGTCAAGTAATGGGTAAAAATCAGTATAGTTGTTGTACTCTAATTCGTACACTCTAGGCATAGAGCCAATTTGATTTGGTGTAACAAGTACACCTTTAATAGTTTTAGTCATAGTTTTTAATTCCTCTTTTCTTTTGGGGTATGTCTCTATCGACAATAATAGTATAACATTATATTTTTTTATTGTCAACAACAATTTTAAAATAATTTGAAAAATTTTATTTTTAGCTGTTTTCTGGTAATATAAAGCACGGCTATAAGTTTTTATTTTTTTATACATAAGCAAAAGGAATTTATGAATGAAGTGGTTCAAAGTAATCTAGGTAACTGTAATAAGTTCATTATAATTTATTATATATAGCACGGATATATATACAAAAATTTTATACATATAAATGCACTTAAAAAATAAGCGATTTTAGAGCGCTTTAAAGGTTTTATATATAATTTATAGCATTATCGTAAAGAATTGCTTACAAGTAAAAAACGAGCAAAAAAAGATAGGTTTTAAAGCCTATCTAATTTTTTAGCAATGGTAATCTAGAGAACCATCATATTCGAGTTCTATCTCTTGCATATCGTCATCTCTTAAATATTCAAACATTTTGACGAAGAATTGATTAAGTGGATAATAGCCATCATCAAAATCAACATAATAACCATCTTGACAATTGATATAATCACCAAGAATTGAAATACAAGTTAATCCACTATCATTTAAGCGTTTTGCTTCTTGTTGAATTGCTTCAGTTAAATCTTTAACAAATTTAGCCATTTGATTAAAAGTGATTTTAATGGTGTTGTCGTTAATCCTATCAACGTAAGGGCTACAAGAGAACCATTCAAAGTCTCTTTGCTCTTGCTCTTTATCGATTGGACTAACGCTATCATGGAAGCCATCAAGAAAGCCATTATATAAATACTCTCTATAATCAATATGTTGTGATGGTGTCCCCTTTACTCTAAATTTTAAAATTGAACTATGTGACATTTTCTAATCTCCTTTATATATACAATAGTTTTTGATAGGATGCAACTCTTTCCTACCTACTCTAATTATATACCATTAAACTTTTAAAGTCAACAACATTTTTAAAATAATTTAAAAAAATTTTTTTAGGGTAAAAAATTGATTTTCTTAATATATTTATTAATATAAAGCACGGCTATATAAGAATAAAATTTATGACTGATGTAACTGATAGGAGTAAGTGAAGTGAAGAGAACTAGGTATCACTAGGTAGAGATAAGTAATTCTGATGTAGCTGTATAAAAGTTAGGGTCTAGCACGGATATTATATGTAAAATAAAAGGGTAGTTGCAACCCTTTTTGTTTTTTAATCTTGGGGTAAAAGACAATCAATGTCTTTTTTGCTTTCAATTCTTTGAATTTGTAAGCCACAATCTTGAGACCATAATAATACATAAGCAAGCGCCCACTCTTGATTGTGTAAATATTTATTGCAAATATTTCTAGCCATAAACCACCATTGAAATATTTCGTTATCGAACTCAAATGTAGCGTTCATAATTTCTTTATCAGTAGGTAATTTTTTTGAATTATTACCATTGTTTAGGTACATACTAGAACCCATTAACATAGCGAACTCACTAATGTGAGCACCTAAATTTTTTAATGAAATGTTGTGTTTAATGGTTGCTTTGCCATTCCAACAAACGAAACTAGCACTCTCTTTCGTAATAATAATGTTTGCAAATAATGGTGTACCTAAATCGATACTATCATAATATGCTTGTTGTAAATCTAATAATTTTTTAATCATATTTTTTTCTCCTTTATTATATCTAGTTTTCAATGGTTAAGAATGCAACTTATTTCTTAACCCCCTTAATTATAACATTATATATTTTTATTGTCAAGAAAAATTTTTAAA
>CAVJDT010000066.1:0-4629 GCA_963648435.1 Bacillota bacterium | reverse complement strand
TCTATTATACCATTTTCTTTTTTAATGGTACAACGTTTTGGTAATAAACTTTCTTGATTATATTCGATTTCTTCATTTTTGTATTTTATTAATCTAAATCTATTATCATATTCATAGTTTATGATATTTTGATTTTCTTTTTTAGTTGTGATGTTTCCATAGTTATCATATGTATATTCGTTTATTTTTCCTTCTTTAATACTTTTAATTAATTGGTTTTTAGAATCATATTGATATGTTGTGGTTTTTCCTCGACAACTAATTGTTGATATTCTTTCTTTATCATAGGTGTAGTTTATTTCTTCTCCATTTATTTTTTCTTTTATTATTTTATCTTGAGTATCATAACTATAGATGTGTGTGTTTTCTCCTACTAGTTCTTCTAGTAGTAATCCTTCTTTATTATACTTTTTGATATTTATTAAATCGGTAACACTATTAAAGTGTGCATCTATTTCTGATTTTATTAGTACTCTTGATGCTATTCCTATATCTACTATTAGACCATCAAATGGACAAATGCTTTTATTATTATAATCATCGCTAATTTTTGTTTGGGAGTTTCCAATGCTGATTTTTGGATTTAGTATGAATGTTGCGTTTGATGATGATGTTTGATATACTTCATCATCTACATATACTTTTATATTGTATCCTCCAGTTTGGTAGTAACCACTTGCGATCTTATCCCATACTACACATATATTGCTGAAACTATTTTTCTTAAGGGCTAGTCCTGTAAAGTAGTCTTTTCCTAAAAAGTTTAGTTTTACTTCACCATATCTATCTGTATATAGATATATTTTTTGATTTGATGAAGCATTATATTCAAAAATGGTTCTTGCTTTTGTTTCAAATATTTTTACTTTCATTAAGATTGTTTGAGTATTTGTTGATGATAGTTTATAAATTAATTCTTGTCCATGGGCATAATATACATGTCTATTTATTTCTTCATCAAATACAAAATTTTTGTTTATTTCATTTTTTAACATATCATTTGCTTGATATCGGATTGGCTTTTCCATAGTTGTTGTTAGGAATGTGTTATTTAGAGGTATTCTTGTTATTACTTGATTATTATCATATAAGTATGTACCACTATATGAATAATCATCATTTACTTCTCTTATATTTTCTTTTATATATTTTATAAATGCCATTCTATATTGTTCTATTTCTTCTTTTTCTGGTATGATATTTGTATTTAGTTTTAATGATGTTATTGATCCGATAAATGGATATGTTTTTGTTGTTGTTTTATTTCGGTATCCTATCTTAAGGTCTTCTAGGCTATATGGAAAAATAGTATTATACTCTATTTCACCTGTATTTACTTGAACTGTTATTTTGTTATCAATTGTTAGTCTTATAAAATTCCATTTATATGTATCTATTGTTAGTTCAGTATTATATTCTACTTCTTTTCCTCCAATAAAGGTTACTAGTATTATTCTATAGTTATTTACCTTTAATGATACTTGGTTATTCACTATATCAGTTATGGTTAATATATCCATATCTTCAGTTTTAGAAACACTAGGTTTAATAAAACCCATTATATTTATTCTTGGTACATGTTTGTTGTTATCTGTAAAATTGTAATATAGTGGTGTACTTTCACTACTACATATATATCTATTACTATCTAGATATGTACTTGAAACATTATATGATGGCACTAGTTCTTCTTTTGTGATTACATTATCCGAATTATTTACATAATTTATGAGATTTGCGTTATCCTTAAAACTCGCGAAATAATCGCCTTCTACCATACTATGTTCTAACGTTTGATAGAACAAATCTTTATTAAATGTTAAGACTTTATTTAATGGTGCGTGACTTATAATTGTATTAGCTTTAGCACTATACTTTATCATTCCTAATGAATCATTTAAGTTATATGCATATTTACAGTATATTCCATCAAGTGATATTTGGGTTAATTGATTATGTTTATTATAGGTGAATGACTCATTTCTTGTATTTGTTCCATTATTTATTGTTTCTATTTTCGTTATATTTCCAAGTGGATTATAGGTGTAATTATATGTTGTATTAGTACTGCCTATTAATTCTTGTTTAGTAACTTTAGTTTCATTATTTAATTCTGCTAAAGTATATTTACATAGATCATAAGTATTATTATTTTTCTTATTTGTTATTACCACTATTTCATTACCATTATCGTTACATTCATAAAGACTACTTTGGACATTGTTATTATTATTTTCAACTATTAGTTTGGCATCGGTTACTTTAGTATTTGTTGAATCACTAAATTCTATTGTTTGATTACCTATTGTTATTTCTTTTAAAGTGCTATTTGTGTATTTGGTCGTAGGACAAGGATTACTATCTATACTTATATATTCGGTTTCATAACAATTATGGTTTAGTGTATAATTAGAATAATCATATTCTTTAGTTGTTATTAAACTATTATTTATATAATATCTAAGCTTAGTAATTCTATCCGAATCATCATATTCATATTCTGTTTTATAACAATTATCAGTTACGACTGATATAATTCTCGATGATTCATCATACTTTGTTATTTCTTTTACTTCATAGTCTTTGGTTACTGTTTTGGTTTTCACTTTTTCAGTATTTGGGTAATATTCATAATCATATGTATAATTATCTTTATTTACTTTTTGTTCTAGTACCACATTTTTACGGTTAATGGTCGTATCATAGGTATTGGAAGTGATTTTTCCATAATTATCCCAAATGTATATAGGATTGTTATCACTATTATATATAATATTTTGAACGTAGTTACCACTAGTTATAGTAGATGTATTTCCTTGATAATCGCTACTATAAATGGTTTTACCTTTTGTAATTAGAAAACCATCAAAATGATAAATTGAATTGTTTGTTACGTTAATTATTATTTCTATTTTATCTACTATTTTACTTGGACTAATGTTTGTTACATTATATGTATAACTTTTTAAGGTTTGTGGTTTTAAGACTTTTTCTAATACTACTTTATTTTTAGAATACATCTTTAGTGTGACTTTGGCATTTTGTTCAGTATCATATGTTTTTTGGGCTGAAAAAAATGAAAAAACATATTCCTCATGAGAATTAATACAATTATTCGATAAATCGATTGTTTGACTTACAGTCCCATTTTCTACTGATAATACATTACCTCCAAGACAGTCTCTTGGATGTGATATATCTATTCCTACAATTTCACTAACTACGCTTACATTTCCTTTTTGTGTTTGCCAGTTGGTCATACCATTTTCAAAATATCCATTATTTACTAAATTATTAGAAATATAATTTTTATTTATTAGTTGTTGTGAGGAAGTTCCTACTATATTTAAATTTGAATAGTAATAAGCTACTATATCCCTCTTATTAATGATTTCATAGTTCATTTGAGCTGCTTTATAGTGGCCTAGATTAGTATCATAATCAGCTCTATCAAAATATAGTTCTCTTAAATTACCTCTTTTTTCTTTTATTTTGGTTACTAATAGATTATCATCTAATGATATCGTTGTTACTTTTACATTGTTTAGTTGTGATTCCATTTGACTAGTTACTGGAAAAGTACTTTCCCATATCTTTTCAATATAGGTATTATTTCCTCTTATACACTGAATGTATTTATTTTCATAATAATTATCGATTTTAAATCTTCCATTATTTTGAGGGTGAAGGTTATATTCATGTAGTCCGTATACCGTGTTTTTGGTGATGTTTTTTCTTGTAATCCGAATTAAGTGATTATCACGATATTCAAAATATATTTCCTCTAACACTTCATCTGCACTTACTATGACTTTTTCAACAAAAGTTTGATTGTTATATATAAAGCGTACTTTCTTATTATAGTTACTTTCTATTTCTTCTAGTAAATGGGTAATACTATTTACTTTATATGTTAAAGTACTTCCATCACTATACTTTACTAAACTTGGATATCCTTTAAAGGTTGTGGCATTATCTTTTATATCTAAATTAATAACTGTTCCATCACTATAAATTATTTGATGGTTTGTTTTATCATATTTTGTATAGTTTTCAAGTTCAATATATGTATTACCATTATTCTCAATTTGATAGTATTCTGTATCCGATCCATCGGGGTTTATTTTGATTACTTTTCCATTTTGAAAGCTCATTTCAATTCTTGAATCAAGTTTTATCCCACATCCAAACTCATTATTAAATGTATAACTCGATGTACTAGAACCTTGGTATGAATCTCTTGAAAATTTTGAATATATTAAGTTTACATTTATTTTATCAATATCTGTGCTATTATATATTGGTATTAGTACATACATATCATTTACATCAAAATCCTTGTGTTTTGGGTAGATATATACCTTTCCAGCTCTTCCCACATCACAAGTTACGTAATTTAGAAAACTTTTTATTCCTAATTCACTCATATTTATCCTCCTATTATAATATAATATTCTTGTAATTCTTTAACATAGTTATCTAAAACTAAGTTGGTAAGTTCGGTGATATCTACATATCTTTTGAACTTACTTTTATATTCTTCTTTCATCATTTGGATTATATTACATTTATCAATGTAACTAATCCCATCACTAAACGTTACTAGTAAGTCTATATCACTATCTATTC
>CAVJDT010000065.1:0-5028 GCA_963648435.1 Bacillota bacterium | reverse complement strand
TGGATAATCGATAAAGATTCTAGCTGTACTCTTGATGGTTCAAAACATAAAGAATGTACAGTCTGTCATGAAATACTTGAGACAGAAGTAATTAATAGACTCGGTCATGATTTAATCCATCATGAAAAGTTAGATCCAACTTGTACTACTAAAGGTCATACTGAGTATGATACATGTAGTAGATGCAACTATACAACATTTAAAGAGTTACCTGCAACAGGTCATACATATAGTGATGAATGGCAAAAAGATGATAATAATCATTATCATATGTGTCATTGTGGAGATAAGAAAAATGTAACTAAACATACTTTCATATGGATAATAGATGTTGAACCAACTGAAGAAACAGAAGGATTAAAACATGAAGAATGTGAAATCTGTAAATATGAAAGAAATATTGATACAGTAATACCAAAACTAGATCATACACATAATATAGAACATATTCAATATAAAGCACCAACATGTACAGTAGATGGAAATAAAGAATATTATCATTGTATTAAATGTAATAAATATTATTTAGATGAAACATTAAAGCAAGAAACAACATATGATAATCTAATAATAAAAGCTAGTCATACATCAAGCGATTGGATAATCGATAAAGATTCTAGCTGTACTCTTGATGGTTCAAAACATAAAGAATGTACAGTATGTCATGAAACACTAGTTACAGAAGTAATTAATAAATTAGGTCATGATTTAATTCATCATGAAAAGTTAGATCCAACTTGTACTACTAAAGGCCACACTGAATATGACACATGTAGTAGATGTGATTATAGTAATTATGAAGAGCTACCTGCTTTAGGTCATATATCAAGTGATTGGATTGTTGATGTTGAAGCAACTACAAATGCTAATGGCCACAAACATAAAGAATGTACAATATGTCATGAACATCTAAAAGAAATGGATATTCCAAAAACTACTAAATCAAATTGTAATTTAAGTAATACATTTAGATATGTGATGAACTCTTTGGTTGTTTTAGGGTTTATGCTATTTATGCGAAAAAGAAAATAGGAATAGAATAGGAGACGTATTTGTGTCTCCTATTTTTACAATTTTTTGTTTTGTGTATTTAATAAAAACATTAATTAATTTTCACTAAGTTTTATGTAAAAAATAGTCAATCAAACAATCACATAAAAATACAAGAAATTTTAAGAACTATTTTTATTTTTAATAAATTAAAATAGTAAAATTACGAGTAAAATCATTTGTCAAAAGAAACAGTTTAGTATATAATTATGATATGAAATAAAACGCTAGAAATAAATCATTATAACATGTGTAAATAAGATGATAGGAAATTCATAAAAACGGAAGAATTTGCAAAATAGATGTTAGATAGTATAGAAAGCTAAAAATAAAAAAATGGATGAAACTAAATAAAAATGGAGAAGATTATGAAAGTATTGATGATTAATGGTAGCCCTCGTAAAGATGGTAATACGACGATTGCGGTTAATGAAATGGTTAAAATTTTTGAAAGTGAAAATATTGAAGTTGAAGTAGTTCAAGTAGGAACAATGGATATAAGAGGTTGTATTGCATGTGGTAGTTGTCATAAAACTGGAAAATGTGTATTTGATGATATTGTTAATACTCTGCATAGTAAACTTACTAGTGCTGATGGAGTTGTCATTGCAAGTCCTGTTTATTATGCTTCCGCAAATGGTAGTTTAATATCACTGCTTGATCGATTATTTTGTAGTAGTAGAAGTGATTTGACCATGAAAGTTGGGGCAAGTATAGCTGTTGCAAGACGTGGTGGAGCATCTTCAACCTTTGATGAATTAAATAAATATTTTACAATTAGTGGAATGCCAATTGTTTCAAGTTATTATTGGAATAGTGTTCACGGACGTGAAAAAGGTGAAGCAGTAGAAGATATAGAAGGATTGTATACAATGAGAATGCTTGCGAAAAACATGGTATTTTTAATGAAGTCAATAGCATTAGGTAAAAAAGAATATGGAATGATAGAAAGAGAACCAAGAAAAACAACTAATTTTATTAGATAAACTTTAATATTTTGGGTAGAAATGAGTTATTTCTATCCTTTTTTTTGACAAAGTAAGGAAATTCGTCAAAAAAATTTATAAATGAATAGTAAAAAAATAAAAAATGTGGTAAAATAGTAAAGATTGCACAAAATAATAAAAAAAGGAGTAAAATTATGATCCAACTTGGCAATTTCTATTATTTTATGTATATGATCCTATCTTTAGCTATTATTGGGGTAGTAACTTATATTACAACTAAACAAAGTAAAAAAGTACAAAAAATTATAATTTTGGGCATTCTATTTTCAGGTTTTATTCTTCATTTTTTAAAACTTGTTGATAAAGAATATTATAATGATTTACCATATTCATTAAGAAAAGTTTCATTTGAAAATATTTGTGCAGTATCAACTTTAGTTTTCCCTTTTATTTTTTTAACTAAAAGTAATAAATGGAAAGATTATATGTATTGTTTTGGTGTTTTTGGGGGACTAGGGGTTTTAGTTTATCCAAATCCAGCAGTTGGCCATGGGGCATTTTCATTTGAAACGATTAGATGTTATTATTGTCATTTAGTACTGATTTTATCTAGTATTTTAATGGTTAAGTGTGAATTTCATAAACTTGATTATCACCGTCTTTGGAAAGTACCATTTACTTTTTTTGAAGTATTAATAATCATTTTATTTAATGAAATAGTACTAATGGCAACAGGACTTATTGAACCTAACATTCATAATCTTTTAGATAGAGGATATCGAAATTCATCATTTATTTTTGGACCAACTCATGGGTTTGATGCAATTAAGCCCGCAATAGATATTTTTGTTCCCAAAATTTTTAGAGTGGTGCCATGTGGACCATTAAAAGGCGAAGAACTATACTGGCCAATTATTTGGATGTTTTTCCCCGCATACGTGGTTTTATATGGCTTAGGTATTTTAATTTATTTGCCATTTGAAAAAAATCATATGAAAGATGATTTTAAGTTATTTAAGCAAAAATTAAAAAAGGAGAGTAATTAGAGAATATTATGGAAAAAACATTTGGAGGATTACATTTAATATATTTAGGTCTTGCAATTATTTTAATGGTCACAAGTAATATTATTTTAAAAAAGAAGAAAGTTAATGAAAAAACAATTAATTTAATAATAAAGATTGAGGGAGTAATGTGGTTTTTATCAATTTTGCTTAACCGTATTTTTGTTACTTATCATGATGTTGTTGTTGAAGTAAGGGATGGTTATACTTGGCTTAATTTATTTCCTAATAGTTTTTGTGGCTTATGTTCATTAGTATTATCACTTACGGTAATCTTTGGTAAAAAAGATAACTTTATTTTTCATTCACTTGGCTATTTAGGCCTTGTGGGTGGTGCCGTAACCATGATATACCCAGATTTCTTGGATTCCCAAGCCTTTGTTGATCCTCGCTCAATTACGGGATTATTGCATCACACTTTTATGGTAGGAGTTATGATTAAGGTCTTAATCTTTGGTGGTATGAAGCCTAGTATTAGTAAGTGGTCATATTTTATTTTAGGTTTATGTGTAACCACAACAATAGGAGTAATTGAACTTGATGCTTTTGACTTTAAAAAAGCTATGCAAATTAAACAACCATTAATCTCATCACTTCCGGTTCTTACATCTTGGTATATTGTCTATCTTGTAATGATAATAGCACATTTTATTTTTCTAGTTTTATATGAAAAATATAAAAACAAAAGAGCTTTAAAGGAAATTTTCGCAAATCTAAAATAAAAAAATGTAAAGTAGCTTTATGCAAAATCATACCATAATTTGTTGAATTATGGTATAATTGAGTGGCTTAAGAGATTAAAGCAACAAAGAAGAGGAATTTATGAAAAAAACTTACAAAAAGGTTGTTGACCTAACTATTGTTTCAATCATAACCTTAAATATTTTAATGCTATTATCTTGTTCAGAAAATCAAGAAATAAGTGGTGGAAATGACTTACCACAAAAAACAACCAAACTAGATGGCTATACTGATTTTGAAATTATTAATAAGGTATTAGAAACTCTTGCTTTAGAAGATGCCTATTATGTTGAAACAACAGGTGAAACAAATGCAAAATGTGTGGTTAATTATACTCAAACCACAAATACAGGACTTTATTTTAAAGATAATAAATTTTATAATGATATTGCTTCAAACTCTTCACTCGTCAACCATACTCATCAATTATTAGTTGATGGTAGTAGCGTTTGTTATTATGATAGTGATAAGAAAGATGAAGGTTTGATTAGGGAAACCCTTGATGAGTATCTTGAAGTTTATGGGATTGTCCCTAGTCATGAGGAAATATTTCATTATATAATAAGTGATAATAACATCATTTCTTCGAAACGTTCATTTACGAATGAGGAATTAATGATTACTTATACCTTAAAACCAGACCAAGCAACTGAAAATATTCGTAAACAAATGCAAGTTTTTGGTGGTCTTGTTGAAGAACCTAATTATGAGGTGGTAGAACTTACGATTTATATAGATGAGGCATTTAAACTATTATCATTTAGAAATAATGAAAAATATAAGATTGTTAAAAAGGTCCCACTTCTTGGTAAAACAACAATGAGTTGTACTCAAACCTTATATTCAAAAGTTTACTATACGGGTTATGATGAACCTGATATTAGTATATTTAATTAAAACGATCAATTGGTCGTTTTTTTCTTTTGCTTAAGAACTGAATATGTATTTAACAAATCATTTATTAATATAATTATTATAGAGGTGATGACTTTGGCAATTTTTGATGATGATCAAGCTAGGCTTGATTTTGAAAATCTAATTTGGTGTACATTTATTATAATTAGTATCATGAATATTATTGGTGATAATAATGAAAAGGCATTTTTAAATTCAAATGATTCATCACATAAACAAGAAGCTAATGAAATATTTGAACTCACCATCTCAGTCACCTTACTAATTTATTTATATTTTGGAATTCGTAATTATGATGCTTTACAAAAAGC
>CAVJDT010000064.1:0-6114 GCA_963648435.1 Bacillota bacterium | reverse complement strand
CTTTACTAGTTACATCAAGTGGAGTAGGAAGAGTAGATCTTACAGGAAGTTATAGCCTAAATAGTAGAATCTTCCTTTATATTCATTTAACAATAACAGAATAACATAAATAGAGCATATCAAAGACTCTGAGTCTATTGGTATGCTTTTTAAAAAACTGATTTAATGGTAATTTAATTGATATATAAATTTAAAGTGCTGTCTTTTGAAAATTCTGTCTTAAAAATATATATTCAAATAGTTGAAGAAAAATAAAAAAATTGGTATAATAATATAGGTTTATACCATACCAAAGATTGGGGGAAAAACAATGAGTAAAAAAAATTTAGTAATGTTAGTAATTATGGATGGTTTTGGTATTAGAGAAAATACATATGGAAATGCTATTGCTGCGGCGAAAAAGCCAAATCTTGATAGAATATTTGCGAAATATCCTCATACATTAATTCAAGCATCGGGTGAAGCAGTAGGACTTCCTGAAGGTCAAATGGGAAATAGTGAAGTTGGTCACATGAATATTGGGGCAGGCCGTGTTGTTTTCCAATCATTAACAAGAGTAAATATTGCGGTTAGAGATAAGACATTAGATAAAATGCCCGCAATACATGAAGCCATAGAACACGCTAAAAAGAATCATAGTGCATTACATGTAATGGGGTTAATGTCAGATGGTGGTGTTCATTCTCATATCAAACATATTATATATTTGATGAATGCGGCTCGTGATGCTGGAGTTGAACAAGTATATGTTCATGCCTTCTTAGATGGAAGAGATGTTCCACCTAAATCCGCAAAAGAGTATTTAACAATGTTACAAGATGCATGCCATGAAGGCGTAAAAATTGGTGTAGTTACGGGTAGATATTATGCAATGGACCGTGATAAAAACTATGATCGTACACAACTTGCTTACAATGCTTTAGTTTATGGCGATGCACCTATTAAAGGATTATTAGAAGGTATTGATGAATCATATGCTGAAGATATAACTGATGAGTTTGTTAAACCTTATATCGTAACTAAAGGTTCTAATATTAAAGAAAATGATAGTGTTATTTTTGCAAACTTTAGACCAGATAGAGCCATTCAAATTAGTACCGCGATAACAAATCCAAAAGCAACAGCACTTACTAGATATGAAGAATTCAAAAATATTTGCTTTGTTTCAATGATGCTTTATAGTGAAAATGTCAAAGGTTTAGTAAATTTTGGCGTTCAAAAACTAGACAATATGTATGGTGATGTAATTAGCGAACGTGGTCTTACCCAACTAAGAATTGCTGAAACAGAAAAATATGCACATGTAACTTATTTCTTTGATGGTGGAGTTGATAAAGAACTTAAAGGTGAAACTCGTATATTAATACCTTCACCTAAAGTTGCTACCTTTGACTTAAAGCCAGAAATGAGTGCATATGAAGTTACAGACTATGTTTTAAAAGCTATTGAAAGTAAAAAATTTGATACAATTATTTTAAATTATGCTAACTGTGATATGGTTGGTCATACTGCTGTGTTTGATGCAACTGTTAAAGCTGTAGAAACAGTTGATGAATGCGTTGGTAAAGTTTATGATGCGGTTGAAAAAGTTGGTGGTACATTAATTATTACTGCTGATCATGGAAATGCTGATGAGGTATTTGATGAAAATAATCAACCATTCTCTGCTCATACAACAAATCCCGTTCCATTTTTAATCACAAGAACTGATGTTATTTTACGTGAAACAGGTAACTTAGGTGATATAACACCAACAATGTTAGAATTACTAAATGAACCACAACCAGTAGAAATGACTGGTCATAGTATGATTAAAGGATATAAAAAATAATATTCAAACATTTTGAAAAAAATGGATAATGTGATATAATATATATTGATAAAATAGTGCACAGCACTTAAAAAGGAGAAATAAATTATGCCTTATATTACTGAAGTGTATGCTCGTGAAGTCTTAGACTCAAGAGGTAATCCTACTGTTGAAGTAGAAGTTGTAACTGAAAGCGGTGCTTTTGGCCGTGCAATCGTTCCAAGTGGTGCATCTACTGGTGAACATGAAGCTGTTGAATTACGTGATGGTGACAAAAATCGTTATCTTGGTAAAGGTGTTTTAAAAGCAGTTGAAAATGTTAATGAAATCATTTACCCAGAAATCGTTGGCTATGATGTAACTCAACAATTATTAATTGATAAAAAATTAATTGAATTAGATGGTACTCCTAATAAAGGTAAATTAGGTGCTAATGCTATTCTTGCTGTATCTATGGCATGTGCAAAAGCTGCTGCTGATTATTATGGAATTCCTCTATACAATTATTTTGGTGGATTTAGTGCTCATCAATTACCAACACCAATGATGAACATCTTAAATGGTGGTGCTCATGCTGATTGGTGCATTGATATTCAAGAAATTATGGTTATGCCTGTTGGTGCTCCTACTTTTAGAGAAGCATTAAGAATGGGTGCTGAAGTATTCCATAACTTAAAGAAAGTTCTTAAAGCTAAAGGCTGCAATACTGCAGTAGGCGATGAAGGTGGATATGCTCCTATCCTTTCTTCAAATGAAGAAGCTTTAGCATGTGTTATTGAAGCTATTAAAAATGCTGGTTATGTTCCTGGTAAAGATGTATATTTAGCAATGGACGTTGCATCAAGTGAATTCTACAACCCAGAAACTAATAAATATGATCTAAAGAGCGAAGGAAAATCATTAACTGCTGAAGAAATGGTTGAATTCTATGAAGACTTAGTCGCAAAATATCCTATCATCTCAATTGAAGATGGTCTAGATGAAAATGACTGGGACGGCTGGAAAGTATTAACTAAGAGACTTGGCAAGAAAGTTCAATTAGTTGGTGATGACCTATTCGTAACTAATACTGAACGTCTTGCAAAAGGTATCTCTCTAGGCGTTGCTAATGCAATTTTAATTAAAGTTAACCAAATTGGTACTTTAAGTGAAACTTTCGCCGCAATCGAAATGGCTAAACGTGCTGGTTATACTGCCGTTGTATCACATCGTAGTGGTGAATCTGAAGATACTACAATTGCTGATATCGCAGTAGCATTAAATGCTGGTCAAATCAAAACAGGTTCAGCATCACGTACTGACCGTATCGCTAAGTACAATCAATTATTAAGAATTGAAGATGAACTTGGCGAAGCCGCAACCTATGAAGGAATTAAATCTTTCTATAATTTAAAGAAATAATAAATTTTGGTGCATAATTATGTGCACCTTTTTTATGTTTTTTTCGTGCATTAAAATTTTATTTATGATATAATAAGACAAAAAAAGTCCCTTAATAATTATAGATTTGATATCTAAATATTTGCATAATAATTTGTTTATTGTTTAAGCTTATAATGAAAAAATTTGTGTCTTATATTATGAGGTGAAATGATATGAAATTAGTTAAGACTCAAATATGCTTATATATATATGAACAATTAATGGATAAAAAAATTATAAATATTATGGAGATGAAAAATAAGTTTGGTCTTGAAGACAAAACATTTATGCGCTATATTAATGAGATACGTTCATATCTTTATAACTTTTACAAGGGGAAAGAAATAGTTTATGTGAGGTCAGAACAAGCATATAAATTAGTTTCTTATGAAACTGCGTAATTAAAAAATAAAAAGGACAAAAAATGTCCTAATGGTTTGGTATAATATGGGTATAGACAAGATATGGTATTTGTATCAAAAGGAGAAAATTATGGATAAAAATATTATAGCCCTAATAAAACAAAGAGATGAAGAAGCATTTGAAACATTATACGCTGAGTATAAAAACCTTGTTTACTATGTTATATACCAAATCGTTAAAAATAATGACGCATCAAGTAGACTATTACAAGATACTTTTCTAACAGTTTATAATAAAATTGACCAATATGCAGGTGGCAATTTTAAATACTGGATTTTAACAATTGCGAAAAACTTAGCTAGAAATTATGTAACACGTGATATGGTAAAAGAAAGACGTATTGTCAAAGATAATGAAATGATTTATGAAATTACTGACAATGCTAGTGTAGGACTTGGTAAATATGATGAGATACTACAAGAAAACTTTTTACCAGAAGAAAAAGACATCATCGTTTATCATGTTGTGTTTGGATATAAGTTTAAAGAAATTGCTAAAATAATGGAAAAATCCCCCAAATATATAAGTCAAACATATAAAGCGTCATTAAAATACTTAAAAACGATTATGGAGGAAATACAAAATGAATAAAAAATTTAATAATTTTAAAAAAGAATTTCTCCAAGATTTATCGAAAATAACTGATAGTACCAAGAATGAAATAAAACAAAAGATAGGACTAAATGATGCTTTATCAAAACAAGCAAACAAAACTCCATGGTTTAAGAAAATTAAACCCCTTGCATATTCTTGTGCATTTATTATTGTATGTCTAATTGTATCAATAACGATTGTTACGACAACATTAAACAACAAAAACATTCCAACATATCAAGGTATGTTCGCAACTAAAATTGAAAGTACAAAAAATTTATCAGGAAAAAGATTATCCGGAGAAATAGAAAAAGAGATAATAGATGGTATAGGAGTTACTAAGTTAGAAGGAATTTCTTGCTATGAGAATCCTAATACAGATATTATTATTACAATTAACATTTTAAATCCTAAAATGTATGAAATATTATCATTTACCTTAAATGGTAATAAATATCAATCATATCAATTTGAAACTGGTTCTAATTCAACTCAAATTCTTGTTAAATATCAAACTAGAGATGAATCAGGAATTGAAGAAATAACAATTGATGAAATTAAATATGTAGATGGTGAAAAAATTAAAAGTGCTCGTTTTGATGGTAATAGAACCGTAAAAATAGGTGTAACTTATCAAAACGTTCCTTCAACAACTAAGCTTAGTGATGAAGTAATTAATAATAGTTATAACTTAAGCTTAGAAATAGTAGATAAAGATAAAATCATTACAAATGATGGACTATATATATATTTAGTTGATGGTGATGAATTAGTAACTTACAAAACACTAACCCTAGGAATCAATAACGTTTCATTTGATGAACTTAACTATTCAACGACTTATTCATGGTTTGTCATCGGAATTTATGACCTACTCGATGGTGAAGGCCTTGTGGCAAATATCATGTGTAGTGGTGAATTTGAAATAGCATCAGGTTATAATTTTGGTGAAGAAACCTTAGATACGACTAGTTTTAGTATTAAATTATTGAAAAAAGAAAAATTTAATGGTAAAATATTAATGGCTGAGTTATATCAAAATAATGAATATGTTAAAAAAATTGATAATTTAGGCGAACAAGTTACCTTTGATAATTTATTATCAAATACTTCATATCATTTAATTTTAACTTATGAGTTTAAAACAAATGATAATAAAACTATCAAAAAAACGATGTCATATGATATTGTCACAAAACCTAAGAGTGTACCAACTGTACAGATTATAGATATAAACGCTTCATCAAATAGTATTGTATTTAACTATGAAATAACAAATCAAGATGATGCTAAGATATCTATTAAATCAATAGAGTTAATATCTCAAGATCAAGTTGTTAACACTTTAACCAATTTATCAACATTAAAGTTTGCTAATCTTTATACTAATACTAATTACACCATAAAATTTAATTACATTTATGACTTAAATGATGGAGAGGGTATTCATGAAGATAGTATTATGGAAAATGTTACAACTGAAGAACTTGAAGTACCAAGTATACAGACTCCAAAAGCATTTTTAGTAGCTAACAAAATAATTGCAACTGTTAAAATTACTGATTCTGATTCAGTTGCAACTGTGGTAAAACTTCAATTATATTGTAACGATACATTAGTTGAAAGTGTAGAACTAGATTTAGATGATGTCAAAACAGATGGAGACAATTATACATTTAGTAACTTATCACTAGATAAATATAAATTGGTTTGTATTTGTGAATATGATTTAAATGATGGAAGTGGTACAAAACAAATTGAAAACATATTAACTATCGATAATACAAGAGCAGCCTAGTAATTAGACTGCTTTTTATAAAATTTAAGGAGGAAATAAGACATGAAAAAATTAATCTTTATTTTAT
>CAVJDT010000063.1:0-6288 GCA_963648435.1 Bacillota bacterium | reverse complement strand
TAATTAATATGATTTAATTTGATTATATTTCCTGCAAATAGATTAATTATCTATAGCAAATTAAAAATTTTGTTATTGTCTAAGTAAAATAAAAACCTGCAAAAATATCACATAGCACTTTTGCAGGACTTTTTTTGTATATTGCGCGAAACGAAAACCAAAGCTTAAGGGCATTTTGAATTACAATAATACACCTATGAGAACAATCCCTATATAAATAAGTGTTGTTTTTGTGTCTATAAGTTTATTTTATTTGTTAATCAATTTTTTAAAAGAATTAGCATTCAATATAGTATTTGATAAATATTTTCCTTATAGCTGATATTTTGAAAATTAAGTATATGGAGGACAATATATGAAAGAGTTAATTGTAAAAGGCGTAGATATTAAGTACAAAACTTTTAACGAAAGCGATTATATCTGTATTACGGATATTGCAAAATACAAAATCGATGAACCCGATGTGCTTATCGGCAACTTGATGCGCAATCGCAATACCGTTGAATTTTTAGGTATATGGAAAACACTATATAACCCCCGATTTTAAATTCGTCGCATTCGAGGGTTTAGAAAACAAACTGGGTTGAATTCTTTTTTGCTTTCGCCTAAAAAATGGGTAGATGCTACTAATGCAATCGGCATTATATCCAAATCCGGAACGTATGTCCATAAAGATATTGCGTTCGAATTTGGTATGTGATAAGTCCCGAGTTCAAAATTTACCTTGTGAAAGAATTCTAACGTTTAAAAGACGAAGAACAAAAGCAACTCGGTTGGTCGGCAAAAAGAGAACTTGCAAAAATAAACTATCATATACATACCGATGCAATTAAAGAAAATCTTATTCTCCCAGAACTTATCTGTCTTTCCAATATGGAAAATATAAACGCCGTATGCATTGCAGGCGGAATGCCACAGTCGGAAAGGCTTAAAAAGTTAAATCAGATTGCCATTTCTCAAATGAGAGTTCTTAACGGCGTGGAAAACAAAAAGTTGTTGAAATAATTTTTATAAAAGCAGTCACAATGATTTTATTTTCCGATAGTTAGTTTGCGAAAAAAATAAATCACTTTTTGGAGTAAATCTATAGATATGAAAGTTATCTACGCACGTTTCAGTTCTCATGTGCAAAATTAACAAAGTATAGAGGCACAAGTTCGTATTTGCAAGAAGTGTGCGGAAAAGAATAATATAAAGATCGTAAAAGTTTTATACATATGCAAAGATGTTGATTCATTTGTAAAAATCTTAATAAGAATTCTTAAATGTGGTAAACTTACATTACTTAAAATGATAATTAAAATACCTTTGATATAACTAAAAAAATAAAATTATTATCGTTTGATAATAACTTTTTTTGAATATATAAAAAATTTCAAAGACTTGGTCTTTCATATTTTCAAATTGCTTGATTCGTTCAAACGTGAACATGTTAAAATATAATAGTAATCATAAAAAACTTATAGTAAGACTTTTCAGTAGTGATTAAATGATTTTATAATTTTTTTTGTAAATGACAAGGAGGAAAATTATTATGATTAAACACAAAAAAATATTTAATATTATTTCACTTGTTGTAATGGTATTTTACTTTTTAGTTGTGCCATTATGTTTTCAATCAAAAAATATAGTGTATGCAACAACAGGTAATGCGGGCACTAATACCGAAGGAGAATGGACCGAAAATCACATTACAAATAACCTTATAAATATTGGCGGAGATTCGACAGCAAAGGATGGCTGGAGTCTCGCCACACTTGGGTGGTATGGTATTGGTGATAATGTATATCCATACGCTAGGCATTATAAACATAGTGAAGTAGATTTAAAAACCGCAGAATATGGTTGGGGAATTCAGGCTAAAACAAAATGTGATTTAGGCGATGAAAATTACAATAATGGTGTTTGGTACAAAATTACTCTGTCAGATGAAGATTGCGTAAAAGCCAATAAACAAGATTTGACGATTTCAGCTAGTGCATTATATTATCATAATGGGTGGTCTGTTAACACAAGGATATCATTGAAGTTATTTTTCTATGATGCTTCCGGTAATGAGTTGGGATCTAAACTAGAGATGAAAAAAATTGGTGATAGCGCATATAAAATTGAAATTCCAAATTTTCAGGTGCCGGCAGGTACGACGTGGATAAAATATTACGTTTCGAACTATAATAATATTGATGCAAGACCATATATTGGCGGTTTGAAATGTACTTTATCTGATAACACCGCTCCTAGTGTTGAAAAGATATCTTTAACCAAAAATATAGTAGACTCTACTAACAACGTAGCCATTAAGGGCAATACATTAAAATATTTTGTGGAATTTGATGAAAAAGTAAGTGTAACTTCTTCCGGTACCGCGAAACTTGGATTAAACGGAAGTGAAATTTCGGTAAGTGCCTATAAACAAGGTGTTGTAGATGAAAATGGTAAAACCAAAGTATATTACACTTTCAGTCTACCAGATCTTACAAGTAGCGGTAAACTGTCACTTTATTCTGTTACAGGCCTTACTGTAAAGGATGAGGCTGGCAATTCTTATACTTATACAAAATCAGGAATTTCTTCTGATTCTGTGCAGTATTACAAAAAAATGAATGTAAGTTCACAACTAAATAATCTTTCTATATCTTTAAATAATGGTAACTATGCTTCTTATGGTACGGATTGTACAGGATGTATTACCCCAAACATCGGTTATGAGTTACCGGCTTCTATAGAAATTACAGCTGATGGAGTTATACTTGTTGAAAATAAGGATTATACTTATAAAGATAAAAGTGCAGCTGAACCAGGTGTTATTATAATTCACGGTGATTGCATAAAGGGAAATATAGTAATCAAGGCAAGTGGCGTTGCAAAAAAATATGCAGTTTTTTTTGATAGACAAAAAGGAAGTGATGGTACTGGATCCACCACCGCAACATTTGATAGTACTATGCCTAAAATAACTATTCCTACTCGTGCAGGGTATACTTTTGGTGGCTATTACACGGAAACAAATGGTGGAGGAACACAGTATTATGATGCAAATGGCGAAAGTGCAAAAAAATGGAACATTGCATCATATACAACGCTATATGCAAAATGGATAGCTAATACATATACTATTACATTCGATAAACAAAATGGAAGTGGTGGTTCTACCTCTATAAATGCAACATTTGATAGTACCATGTCTACAGTAACTATTCCTACTCGTACAGGGTATACTTTTGGTGGCTATTACACGGAAACAAATGGTGGAGGAACACAGTATTATGATGCAAATGGTAAAAACATAAGAAATTGGAACATTGCATCAAATACAACGCTATATGCAAAATGGATAGCTAATACATATACTATTCAATATGATTCAAATAAACCAAGTGTTGCAAGCGGAGAAGTTAATGGATATACTTCAAATTCTACACATACATATGATACAAAAAAAGAACTTTCCACAAATAAATATTCATTAGTTGGTTGGACATTTAAAGGATGGGCAACATCTAATGATGGTCAAAAAGTGTATGATGATAAAGCAATTGTTGAAAATCTCACTTCTAAATCAAACGATACAGTTACTCTTTACGCTGTATGGGAAGCTAATACATATACTATTCAATATGATTCAAATAAACCAAGTGGTGCAAATGGAGAAGTTAATGGATATACTTCAAATTCTACACATACATATGATACAAAAAAAGAACTTTCCACAAATAAATATTCATTAGTTGGTTGGACATTTAAAGGATGGGCAACATCTAATGATGGTCAAAAAGTGTATGATGATAAAGCAATTGTTGAAAATCTCACTTCTAAATCAAACGATACAGTTACTCTTTACGCTGTATGGGAAGCTAATACATATACTATTCAATATGATTCAAATAAACCAAGTGGTGCAAATGGAGAAGTTAATGGATATACTTCAAATTCTACACATACATATGATACAAAAAAAGAACTTTCCACAAATAAATATTCATTAGTTGGTTGGACATTTAAAGGATGGACAGACACGCCAAAAGGCACAGTAAAATATACTGACAATGCAATTGTCGAAAATCTTAGTCCTACATTAAATGGTACAGTTACTCTTTACGCTGTATGGGAAGTTAATAAATATATAATTTATTTAGCAACTGAAGGAGGAAGCACTATTTCACCAACAGAAGCAACATATGACAGTAGTTTACCAACAGTTGGCATACCTACACGTAAAGGTTATTCATTTATGGGATATTACACAAAAGAAAATGGTGAAGGAACTAAATATTATAATGCAGATGGCAGTGCTGAAATTTCAAGTTATCAAAATGATGGAGAACTTACTCTTTATGCAAAATGGACCGCAATTGTCTATAATATCGAACTATATTCTGAAGGTAGTTATATAAAGACAATCGAAGGCGTAGTTTTTGGTAATATGCTATTACCTTCTGCGGAAACGTTATGTCTTTCACGCAAAAATTATGACTTTATCGGTTGGAATAGTTATTCTGATCAACAGTGGGAAATGTTTAAGGCTGATGTCGTTTATAATACCGGTATTGCTGATGAAAATGGCGAAATAGTAGTTCTTTATGCTGCTTGGGTTGAAAAAAATATTTATTCAATTAATTTTGATGCTAATGGTGGAAGCGGTGCACCTGCAATGACTCAAGCCCATGAAGATGAAACAATTATTTTAAGTGAAATAGTTCCTATAAAACAAAATTATACTTTCGTTGGCTGGGCTAGATCGGCTAATGCTACCGAAGAAGAATATTTACCATTGAGTGAATTTACCATGGGAAATTTGCCGGTAACCCTCTATGCTGTTTGGAAACATAATCCATCACTTACGTATAGTGCAAACGGTGGTTCATTTACTACTTCAACAGCGGTAACTTATCCAGCAGCAGGTTCACAAGTAGTTATTAAAGATGTCACCCCTGTACTTGAAGGCCATACATTTAAAGGTTGGAAAACTGACACAAGCGATAAAACAACATATAATAAAGAAGATATAATAATTATGCCAGATAGTGATACAGTTCTTTATGCGGTATGGGAAAAAGAAACATATGAAATTAAGACCAGTGTTACTTCAGAATGCACAATTAATGGCTTAAATGAAAATTATAAATATGGTGAAACTGCTACTTTCACTGTTACAGGAGAAAACGTAAAAGTATATGCTGAAGGCGTACTGCTTACTCCAAATGAAAGTGGTGTATATTCTATTATAGTACAAAATAAGATGACAATTCAGGCTTTAACAAACGATGGCACACACGTTTTTGTTGTTTATAATGCAAATGGTGGTAGCGATGCACCAATAGATACAACCATTTATCCAGTAAATACTAATGCATCAATAGCATCATCGGCACCAAAACGTACTGGATACAAATTTTTAGGTTGGTCTACAAGTGAAACAGCATCGGATATTCAGTACGAAAGTGATGATACTATTACACTTTCAGATAGCGATATAATTCTTTATGCTGTTTGGGAAGCAAGTTCGTACACTTTAAAATATAATGCAAATGGTGGCGAAGGTGAAATGAGCCAAGAAACACTTACTTATGATAAAGAAAGTCAATTATCGCAAAACACATTTACAAAAATTGGTTACACCTTTATGGGATGGGCACTTGAAGAAAATGAAGATGCCGTATATAATGACTGTGCTACAATTTTAAATCTTTGTTCTAATGAAGAAGAAATAATTCTTTATGCTGTATGGCAACAAACTATAACAATAGTAACACTTATCAGTGAAGACACAGTATGTGATACATTCACAATAACTTATGGAGATAAATTATCATCAAATGGACGCATTAAGCCAGTTCGTGATGGTTATGTGTTTAGTGGATATTACACTATGCAAAATGGAGAAGGTGAACAAATTTTTGATGATGAATTAAATGTTATGATTTCAGGACCTTGGGATAAAAACGTAACTGAATTTACTCTTTATGCATATTGGATACCGGATAGTTCAACATTAAATTTTCAAATTCAAGAAGTAAAAAATGCAAGTGCCACACTTTCAGCTGCGATTGATAATTTACAAAGTGATAGTGGGACAATGACACAAAATATAAGTTCGCTCAATTCTTCATTAGCAATTGCACAACAAGCAATTAAAAATATAGAAGATGATTATGCAACTAATGATCAACTTAATGAAGCTGTTGAAGAATTAAAAGACTTAATTCAAACTGCAAATGAAACATTGACAGACAAAATAAAAAAGGTTCAGTCAAATCTAGAAAGTGCAGTAACTAATTTAGAAACTGC
>CAVJDT010000062.1:0-6591 GCA_963648435.1 Bacillota bacterium | reverse complement strand
ATGTAATAGAAAACAATCCCTTTAGATATAAAGGATATTACTATGATAAAGAAACAAAACTTTATTATTGTAATGCAAGATACTATAATCCAGATATATATAAGTGGTTAACGCCAGATGATATAGGATATTTAGATATTGAGTCAGTAAATGGATTAAACTTATATTGTTATTGTGGGAATAATCCAATTATGTATGCTGATCCATCAGGTCACATTGCATTTTTTGTAGTTACTGCAATTATAGGTGCTGTTGTTGGATTTGGTTTAGCTGCATATAATGACTATAGCGAAGATGGTGTTTGGTTTAATGGTAGTGTTGGAAGTTATATTGGCTACACACTAGGCGGAGCTGCTATTGGAGCGGTGGCTGGTTTAGCTGCATCATCTTTATTAGCGGGAAACTTCTTGGCAAGTTGCGGTCAGGTTTATGCGGGTCTACAAGGATTAGCTTGGGCGTATACAATGGGCGGACCTACGGCTGCTGGTTTATATATGGCTAATAATTTCTTTAATTCTATTCATGTCAATGCATCGTGGTTAGGATATTGGCCATCTAATAATGGCTTTACTGGTCCTACTCAATCTATAACATTACAACAAGGAACCGTTATTCAAAGAATTGGAGGAACCGGCGGGACATTTGTTTCTCCATATTATACTGATCCTATGAGTTTATCGTTGCCATATCACCAAATGTCAAATATGGCTAATCCAACAATGTATATTGTAAATCAACCAATTACTGTGACAACAGGGCAAGCAGCACCTTGGTTTGGTCAGTATGGAGGAGGAATTCAATATGTATTACCACAACCAATTCAAGAACTAATTAATTCTGGAATTTTATCTAGATTTTAAAGGAGAATGAAAAATGAATTATCATGAGCTAAAGAAAATTGTTGATACGGACAAAGATATTTCTAAAAAAATTTATATTTGTAATTTTTTGACTTGTAATACAGAAAAAATGAAGAACACAAAAATTTCTTTAGTTAAAAATTTATCAGGCAAATATATTGTTACTCTTTGGTTGGATTATGAATATAGTAGATTTTCAGAACAACAATCGTTTAGTGATAAGGATTTGGCTGCCAATTATGCTTGGCAACTAATTAAAAAATTATAAAAAAATTAACAAAAACTTGTTTGAGTGTGACTGTCTATTTAGATAGTTGCACTCTTTTTTTGGTAAAAAAGATAACACTAATTAAAGGATTATCTAAATTTGAAAATATTATTTTAATGAATTTATTTACAAAACTTATTCATTTTAAATTTAGCGAATATGTTTTGTGAAGTATGGGTTCGCTTTTTTATAAAACTCTCAACATAATTTTAAATTTATTTGTAAAAATCTATGATTTTTCTCAAAAATATGGTAAAATAAATTTTAGATATAAAAGATATTACTATGATAAAGAAACAAAACTTTATTATTGTAATGCAAGATACTATAATCCAGATATATATAAGTGGTTAACGCCAGATGATATAGGATATTTAGATATTGAGTCAGTAAATGGATTAAACTTATATTGTTATTGTGGGAATAATCCAATTATGTATGCTGATCCTAGTGGTCATTCTTGGAAATCGTTTTGGGATGGCATTGGCGATTGGTTTAGTGACAACTGGAAAGAAGTTGTGATTGGAACCGCATTTATTGTTATTGGGGCATTGGTGACAGCTTTAACAGCAGGGGCTGGAGTGGGATTTATGGCGACATTTGGAAGTGCTTTGTTGTCATCAACAATTCAAGTTGGAATTAGTGTAGGTACTAGTGTTTTAGTTGGAGGACTCATATCTGTAGCAAATGGCGGCGGTTTCTTTGATAATGTTGGTGGTAATATTGCTAGTGCTTATATGTGGGGAGGTGTTTTTTCTGGTGGTGCACAAATCCTCGGTGGTGGTTTTAGAATTTCTGCTAATAAAGGAGTAACTACTGGTAGGACAGGCGGAATTAAACTTGGTAATTCGGGCTTAAAAATATTATCCCCAGATAAAAATAATTGGACTAAGGCAGGCGGAACATTAATTAAATTCGGTAAATGCTTTAGAATTGATACAGGAGCTATGTGGGGGTTACATATGCATATGCTAAATTCAGGGCATCTTCCAATTGGTGCAGTTATTGCAGGATTAATTGGAATAGAACATTAATATACGAGGGAAAATATATATGGAAAAACAAATTATGATAAAACACTTATATAGTGATAGAATTTCAAAGATTAAAGATATTATTAGCTATTTAGAATTGTTTGTTGATTCATTGGATGACAAAATTGTTATTAACTGCTGCTTTAATGCAAATCAATTTGAAATTATTGATGAGATAAAACATTTAGCTGTTGCTGGGTAGCGTTAATTTAGAAACAGACAAAAGACATTATAACGTTAATATCACTATTGGTATGGATAATGTTGTGAACATTCTTAATCTTATAGAAAAGTATGAACTAAATGTTATGATTTGTTGTGAGGATATAAAATTGTTTGTTAATGATAATGATGGTGATTTTATTATAATCAATTCAAGACATAGAAAATATAATACAATTAAAAACAAAATTAAATCAAGAAATTGCTAATTATTTTTACAAGCAAAATTAGGTGAGTTTGCTACAAAGAGTAGATTCCCCATTTTAATATAAAATTTATTTAAATTTTTTAAAATAAAACTCATGTATAGAGGAAAAGTCATAGGAGAATACATATATAATGCATGGGGAGAAGTAGAAACCAAAATAAATGAAGATGCAAATCCTAGTAGTATAGATAGATATGTAATAGAAAACACTCACTTTAGATATAAAGGATATTACTATGATAACGTATATTCATTACGTATGATTGTGATTTACAAAGATTAAATATATAGATTTAGTTAAAAAATAATATTATTAGCATTCTAAGTACAAATAGGCAAAAGTGTAGAGATGTTATACAATGAATGATGATTAAAATGAATAAAACCTTATTACTACAAAAACAGTAAAGAAAATAAACAACTTGACAAAAATTCAATGGTATGTTATCGTATATATGTATGAGGTGTAAAAATGAAATTACTAATAATAATAGATTATCAAAATGATTTTGTTGATGGAAGTTTAGGATTTCCTAAAGCAAAAGAATTAGATGAAAGAATTGTTGAAAGAATAAAACAATATGATGATATTATCTTTACAATGGATACTCATGATGAAAATTATCTAACAACATTAGAAGGTAAGAATTTACCAATTAAGCACTGTATCAAGGGTACTAAAGGTTGGGAAGTATATGGCAAGACATCCGAATATGTATCAAAAGCAATTAAGGTGTTTGAAAAGCCTACATTTCCATCGCTTAAACTTGCTAACTATTTAAAGGATAAAAATTATGATGAAGTGGAACTTTGTGGACTTGTATCTAATATATGTGTATTAACAAATGTGGTAATGGTTAAATCAGCTTTACCAAATGCTCATATCATTGTTGATAAAAGACTAACAGCCTCATTTGATGAAGATTTAAACAATAAAACATTTGACATTTTAAAAGGTATTTATGTTGAATGTAAGGAGGAATAAAATGCAAAAAGATTTAAATAACTACACTACTTTAACAGATTATTATGAACTTACAATGGCTAACGGCTACTATGAATTAGGTTTAAAAGATACAATCGTATATTTTGATATGTTCTATCGTACTAACCCTAATCAAGCTGGGTTTGCTGTAAGTGCTGGATTAAAACAATTAATAGACTATATTGAGAACTTACATTTCACAGATGAAGATATTGAATATTTAAGAAGTAAAAACTCATTTAGTGAAGGATTTTTAGACTATTTAAAGAACTTTCACTTTACTGGTGATATATATGCAGTAGAAGAAGGCAACTTTGTTTTTCCAAATGAACCAATAGTTACGGTTAAAGCTCCAATCATTGAAGCACAGATTATTGAAACATTTTTACTATTAACAATGAATCATCAAACCTTAATTGCCACAAAAGCTGAAAGAATAGTTCGTGCCGCGAAAGGTCGTGGAGTAATGGAATTCGGTGCTCGCCGTGCTCAAGGTGCATCAGCAGCCATTGAAGGACCACGCGCAGCCTATATTGCGGGAGTGGCTGGTACTTCATGCGTAACATGTGATGAATGGTATGGTGTGAAAGCTTTAGGTACTATGGCACACTCATGGGTTCAAACTTTTGATAATGAGTATGAAGCTTTTAAAGCTTATGTTAAATTATATCCAGATAATGTTGTATTACTAATAGATACATATAACGTTTTACAAAGTGGTGTACCTAATGCTATAAAAGTAATTAAAGAATTTAACCTTAAAAAAGCAGGCGTAAGAATTGATTCAGGTGATATAGCTTACCTTTCAAAAGAAACAAGAAGAATGCTTGATGAGGCGGGGCTTAACTTTGTGACAATATGTGCATCAAATAGTTTAGATGAATACTTAATTACAGAACTTCAAAATCAAGGTGCATGCATCGACTCATATGGTGTTGGTGAAAGACTAATAACCTCAAAAGCAGATCCTGTGTTTGATGGCGTTTATAAACTTGCAGGAATTGAAAAAGATGGTGTAATTATTCCAAAAATGAAGATAAGTGAAAATGAAGGCAAAATAACAACCCCACACTTTAAAAAGGTATATCGATTATTTTCAAAAGAAGATAACAAAGCACTAGCTGATGTTATTTGTGTACATGATGAAGTCATTAATGAAAATGAACCATATGAAATCTTTGATCCACACTTCACATGGAAACGAAAAACTTTAACAAATTATAAAGTAGAAGAATTACATAAACAAATCTTTAAAGATGGAAAACTAGTATACCAAATACCTACATTAGAAGAATCTAGAGCTTTTTGTAAATATAGTCTTTCAAGACTATGGGATGAAGTAAAAAGATTTGATAACCCACATGGTTATTATGTAGATTTATCTCAAAAATTATGGGATATAAAACATGATATATTAATGAAGAACAACAAATAAAGGTAGATATAATGATTAAATTAATTGCGATTGATTTAGATGATACGTTATTGAATAAAAACAAGGAAATATCAAAAGAAAATAAAATAGCAGTTAATAAAGCTAACAGCCAAAACATCAAAATAGTTATCGCAAGCGGTAGACCGTACTTTAGAGTACTACCTATTTTAGAAGAATTAAATTTAAATAATGATAATAACTATGTAATTTCTTATAATGGCGCATATATATCTAATGGTAATAATACCAAGATTATAAAAAGAAATGTTTTAAATAATCAAGACATAAATAATATTGTTGATGAAATAACAAAACATAATCTAACATTTATGGTATATGTTAATGATGATATATATACCACATATATACCAACATTTATAAAAGATAAACTAGTATTTAAAGATATTGATTTTAAACCACTAACAATAGAAGAAATTAGAAAATTAGAATTTGCTAATAAAATAATAATTGCGGATGAAGAAACAAAAATAAGAAAACACGTAGATACAATTAAACACAATATAAATGGCAAATATAATGTATTAAAAAGTGCAACCGACTTTTTAGAGTTTTTAACTATAGATTCAAATAAAGGAATCGCTTTAAAACAATTAACTTCCTATTTGCACTTAACAAAAGAAGAAGTGATGGCAATTGGTGATGAAGAAAATGACTTATCAATGTTTGATGTAGCATCAATAAAAGTTGCAATGGAAAATGCTACGCTAGTCTTAAAACAAAAATCTACCTTTATTACTAAAGATCAAGAGCATAGCGGAGTTGCTTATGCCATAAATAATGTATTACAAAATTGCAAAAAATAAACATTTATCCATAAATTGTTGTTGTTTTCTTTAAATAATTGTAGTAAAATACATATATAAAAATAAAGGAGAAAATTAAAATGAGTCAAATAAAAAAGTTTTTCAAAAAAATAAAATTAGAAGTAATAGTATCAGCTGTTCTTGCAATAATACTTGGAATATTATTTATTGTAATGCCTAATGAATCAGCCGACACACTTTGTACCGTTAGTGGTATCTTACTTATTTGTGCAGGTATTGTTGCGATAGTAGCATTCATTGCTTATGGATTTGTCTTTGGTGGATATTTACTAATTTTAGGTATTGCCTTGATATTATCAGGAATCTTCTGTTTAACATATCCAGGATTAGTAACAGAATTACTTACAATTATCTTTGGTATATATATTATTGTTGATGGTACTACATCATTAATTGATAGCATTTATTGTGCAAGAGCTCATATTAAAGGCTGGATATTCTTAACTTTACTTGCAATATTATCAATTGTACTTGGTACTGTAGTAATGTTTGGTACTTTTGATACAATCATGATATTTGCTGGATATTGCTTAATAATTGATGGTATTTGTGATATCATTGAAGTAACCGTATTTAGTCATAAGATTAGAGCAGCGAAAAAGAAAATTCTAGAAGATACAGATATTATAGATATGTAATAATAAATAAAATGGATAGACCGTAGTTAACTAGTTTATCCATTTTTTATTAATAAGGAAATTCCATTTTTGTGGTTGATACCAAAAAAAGTCTTG
>CAVJDT010000061.1:0-6670 GCA_963648435.1 Bacillota bacterium | reverse complement strand
CAACGGATAGTGATTCTAATCCATATATATGTAATGATACATATGATAAAGTATATTTATTAAGTTATAAAGATATAACAAACACTGAATATGGATTTATAAATACTATGTCAAGTCTAAAACAATTAACAGACTATGCGAAGGCATCAGGTTGCTGTATGAGTATAGATGATAATCATTATAATAATGGTTATTATTGGCTTCGTAGTCCTTTCAGTAGTTTTGACTACAGTATGCTAGGTTGCATTAACTATGGTGTTGTTTGCTATGGCGAAGTCGAGGTCTACGGCGACTATGTCGGCGTTTCGGCAGCCATTACCATTAATCTTAGTACATTCATCAAAGAGAAAGTTTAATATTTTTACATTGTCAGTTTTATGTAAAATAATAAATAAAACTAAAGTGGTGGATATATCACTTTAGTTTTTCTCATTAATAATTATTCATATTTTTTCTTATAGTAGAATTCTTCATCATGATCTGGGATTGTCCACGTTACAATTGCTAGTATTGCTGAAACACCAACAATTGAATATATAATTCTTGAAATAACAGTACTTAAACCATCAAATAAGAATCCAACTAGGTTAAAGTCAAAAAGTCCAACTAGTCCCCAGTTTAATCCACCGATTATTAAGACAGTTAATGCAATAATTTTTAAAACTTTCATAAATACCTCCTAATATAAATTTACATTAGTATTATTTCCAAATATAAAATAATTAATGCTGGTAAATTTTATATTTTGTCATTAAAAAGAAAGTAATTACATATATTTTATTGAATGAGGTGTATTATGAAGAAATTAACTAAAACTATTGTTTTTTTATTGGTATTTTTATGTGCTGTAACATTAACAAGTTGTAAAAAGGAAACAAAAGTAGAAGAATCATTTCCTGAACTTGTGTCAAAACTTAAAAGTTATAAATTGGTTGGTAAACTAGAATCAATGTTTCCATCAGGAACAAAAGAATGTGAAATTAGTGTATATTATAAACAACCTAATTTATATCGTGTAGAATTAAAAAATGCTGGCAACAACGAGCCACAAATAATGATTAAAAATGCAGATGGTATATATGTATTATTACCAGCTGTCAATAAAATATTTAAAATTAATAGTAATTGGCCAACCAATTCAAGTTATCCCTATATTTTACAATCCCTCAGTAAAGATATTATAGGTGATGATAATCTATTAATAAATAAAGATGACAACATTACAACACTTGAATTTAAAGCAAAACAATTTAATAATGCGGTTGTGACAAAACAAAAAGTAACATTTGATAATGAAACAAATCTTCCTCAAGAAGTATTAATTTATGATGATCAAGACACTTTACTTGTTAGATTTAAAGTAGATAAAATTGATACAAATATTGACGTTGATGATAAATACTTTAAAGTCAATGATTCAATGTCAACTGCTCGTCTTGCTTATGCTTCATCACCAATTGAGTTTGATCGTTTAATTACTTATCCAACTTATTATCCTGAAAAGACCACACTTCAACAAGAAAACACAATGGGTAATGGTGGAGCTAAACGGGTTATTATGAAATACGGTGGGCAATCACCATTTACAATTATTGAACAATATGTAATTAATACTGAAGAAATTAAAACTGAATATGTTAGTGGTGATATATATACAATGGGTGGAGCAATATGTATTCTTGCGAATAATACAATTCAATTTTATGATAGTGGTATTGAATATACTCTTGCCTCCACTACTCTTGATTATTATACACTAATTCATGTTGGTGAATCATTAAGAACCGCAGATTTAAAATAAAGAATAAAAAAAAGATCTTGTTTTATATAAACAAGGTCTTTTGTTAAGAAGTTTTAGTTATTTAAAATAACGATCAAGTAATGCAATTAGAGCTTTACCATGTCTTGCTTCATCTCTTGCCATTTCATGAACACTATCATGAATAGCATCAAGATTTAATTCTTTAGCCTTTTTAGCAATTGCCATTTTACCATGACATGCACCATTTTCTCCGGCTAACATTTTCTCAAGATTTTCTTTAGTTGATTTGCTTACTAAATCACCTAACATTTCTTGGAATCTTGCTGCATGTTCAGCTTCTTCATGAGCAATTTGTTCAAGAACAACCGCAACTTCAGGATATCCTTCTCTTAGAGCTTGGCGTGCCATTGCAAGATACATACCAACTTCACTACATTCACCATTAAAGTTGTTTCTTAAACCTTCTAGAATTTCAGGGTCTACACCTTGAGCGATACCAATATGATGTTCAGCTGGCCAACTTAATTCTTCTTCAACATAAGGTACAACCTTTTCTCCTTTTGCTTTACAAACAGGGCAGATTGGCTCTTCACCATCTTTAACATCAAAAATTTGACCACAAATTAAACATTTATATTTCATTTAGTACCTCCTATTATTTTTAATTTGTCTTACACTAATATTATACCATTAGTAAATATTGCGTGTCAAATTATAAATCTCTTATAGGTTCGAATCCCGTAAAACAATGGTTCGAGTCCGTGGTAAGTCTTTCTAGGTATACTGAACAAAAAGTTGCATGAATAACTAAAAAAATAGGATATTCTAGCCTTTTTAAACTAAAATATCCTATATAATAAAAAATTAGCCTTCATATTCAGAAGACTTATAGATTTACTTTAATGCCTAACTGCTACGATATCTATCTTTTTAATAGGGGTATGGGACTATAAGTCACTTGTTTAATCATCCTTCTTTGATGAATGATAGTTATATTCATATTTATCTAAATTGTATCCTTTTATTGTTTGATATTTAATACTTGATTCATCATCAACAATTTTAAAACTAATCGAGTCTTTTAATATTTCTTCTAGATAATTATATTCACTATATTCACCAATTGAAGCTAACACAAGTGCATTTCTGAAATATTTCGCATGTTTGTCAATAAACCCCCTATTAACCTTAAACCCTAATTTTTTTAAGAAATAATATAAAAACAAAGTAACAACCCTTGTATTTCCCTCTCTAAAAGAGTGCACCTGCCAAATGGATGATATTATTCTAACAATCTTATTAATCATTTCGTTTTTTGATAAGACTTTCCATTCAGTAGAATTAATATCTTTTTGTATTTTAGTTAAATCATCATTAATTTTGCTATGATCTGAATATGTGACTGATAACCCATTTAGGATTGGTTCAGTTTTAAAAATATTTATTACTCTTTTCTCTCCTGCCCACTCATATACATTTTCAAATAAAATTTTATGTATAAGAAAAATATCATTAACTTTAACTATTTCGATATTTGATTTTAATAATTTGATTATACCTAAATTAACCATTGTAGTTTCATAATCATCCAACTTATGTTGTTCTTTAATATTTGCAAGATTCTTCAATACGTTTGTATCATCATATACATATGGATCTTTACTCATTTATAAAACTCCTTTTTATCGCGAATACAGCCGTTTCATAATCAATTTGACCACTTGAATATAAATTTAAAATATTTTTATTTTTTTCACTTACTTTTCCATTTCCAGCAGTTGATTCTATGATCATGGCTAGATTAGTATATTCTTCATTATTATTTTTAGGTAGTTCTATCTCAAAGGGAAAACCTCCTCTTAATATAACCTGATTTAAAAACATTGATACTGCATAAGAAGTATTAACACCTAATCTTTTAAAAATGTTTTCTGACTGAACTTTTACGTCAGGTTCTATTCTAATATGAATCAATTCAGTTTTATTTATTGATTTATTCATTTTAAACACCTCTCACTATTATTGTATCACATTTGATATACATTATGCAAGTTTTTCAACTTTTTTTACTAAAAAAGTCAGCAAGCATACTACCATAACTATTCTACTTGCTGACCTAGTTACTTATCTATCAATTTTGGTATTAATCTCTTCTAATGTTCCAATTTCTTGATTACTAAATCCTATTATCTTACCTCTATGAACTACTTCTTTAACTGCATCTTTGATAACTTTTACTAAAACAACATAGTCTTTATCATCTTTAATACTATTATATAATTTTACTAGTTTACCTACTTTATTAATCTTTTCTTCGTTTGATAAATTATCACCATATGCTATATACTTACCAAGTTTATTTCCTATAAATGTAGTAAGTTCATATAAATTTGACGTTAACTGTTTGTAGTATTCCTTAGTACCCTTGGAGTATAATTGTTCGATCTTTTGTCCCTTTGAATGATATAAAGATGGAAAATTATTAAGTTGTTTTAAAGCACCTTGTTCATCACCTTTTGCATATAACACTTTTGCTTTATAATTAATAGCCTCAAGTCTATAGTTTTCTACCTCACAACCTTCTAGTATTAAATCACATACTTTAATAATTTCTTTTTCATTTTGTAAAAGTACACTTGAATCATTATCTGCGACTCCACCTATTGTAAAAAATAAATAGTCAATCATTATTTCATAATCATTAGGATAATTTTTTCTTGCATCAACAACTAATTCCTTAGCTTTATCCCAATCATTATTAACGTACCAAGCATTGTGAATTTCAACTTTAACTTTTTTTATTTCTTCTTCAATCAACATATAGTCATATCCCATTAATTCATCAATCGTTACACCAAAGAAATGTGATAAAGGAAATAATAATGAAATATCAGGGTATGTTTCATTGTTTTCCCATTTACTAACGGCGGCAGGTGTAACATTAAAAATTTCTGCTAATCCTTCTTGAGTAATCTTTTTAGCTTTTCTTAATCTTTTGATGTTTTCAGAAATTTTAATATTCATAAATACATTCCTTTCTTAAAGCAATTTTGCTTTTATATTATTTGTAATATCGGCCTTAATTACAATGTGAATTAATTCACAATAATATTATATCATCAAATAAATGTGTTTACCACCCACCGTTAGTTAACATTATATTAACTTAAAGTTAAGTTTTTAATTATTGCTACATTTATAGGTTCAAATCCCATTATGAAACCATTTCTCCAACTACTAAAAAATAACCTGTATTCAAATCCCTTTAGTTGCTAAAATCTAATAACTTCATTAGAAAATAAAAAAATGCACCTTAATAGATGCACAATTCCTTGATTTTGATAATAAAATCGTTATATTTTTACTATAAACATTATGAATCTATGATTCATATCGATGACTTATAGACACATTCTAATGGTGATCTGTACGGGATTCGAACCCGTGAGTGCATGCGTGAAAGGCATGTGAGTTAAGCCGCTTCTCCAACAGACCAAAAGATGGCGGAGTAGAAGGGATTTGAACCCTTGCACCAGTTTCCCGGTCTATGCCCTTAGCAGGGGCACCTCTTCAGCCTCTTGAGTACTACTCCAACGCTATAATATTATATCTTTTTTTAATAGTTTTGTCAACTAATATGTGTTTTTAGATTTTTATAAAATTGTAAGTATAAAAAAAGCATACTTACTTATAATAATAAAAAAGTCAAAAATGACTTTAGAAAGGACAAAAATATGCCAAAATTAAAATGTAAAGTTGAACAATGTATTTATAATTATGATTGGTTATGTGGAAAAAACTACATTGATGTAGATGGACCTGATGCGAAAGCCAAAAAGGAAACTAGATGTAGTAGTTACCAATGTCGTAGTGCCGATAATAGTAATTACGAATTTGCGGTGCTAGGCGGACTTAATCCAACTATCATGACAGAAGTTTATTGTGATGCTACAAATTGTGTTTTCGAAAAAGGTCAAAGATGTCGTGCTGATAGAATTGAAATTAAAAATGTCAATGGTGAACTAAAACTTGGTGTAAAAGAAGGCACAAATAAAGAAGTAACCAATTGTCAAACATTTGAATGTAAAGATTAAAATAGCAGTTTAAAACTGTTATTTTTCTTTTTTGATTAAAACAGTTGCATTATTAATAAAAATTTGATATAATATTAAAGCACTAGGGGCATCGTACAACGGTAGTACACCGGTCTCCAAAACCGTCAATGTGAGTTCGATTCTTACTGCCCCTGCCATGGCGAATGTGGTGAAGTGGTTAACACAGCGGATTGTGGCTCCGTCATGCGTGGGTTCGAATCCCATCATTCGCCCCATTAAAGTAAATCTATTAGTCTTTTTAATATGAAGGCTAATTTTTTATTATATAGGGTATTTTAGTCCAAAACGGCTAGAATATCCTATTTTTTTATGCAAACACGACACGTTTTGTTCAGTATACCTAGAAAGACGTATCACGGACTCGAACCTGTAAGAGATAATAGTGAAAAGTTATTAAGTGTTGTTGTATAATATAATTAACTCAACGCTCCGTTGATGCAGAAATTCATCATAATAAAGTAGAAGTTAAAGAATTTAAAATAAAAAATAAATATTTAGATAAATCACACATATATAATTGTGCTAATTATCGTGTTTTTGATAGAGATATCGACGTGTTACGATCACTTAGTTTAGAAAGCTTTAATTCTATTAAAGATAAAGATAAAAGAATAGTTGAAAAAGCAAAATATTATTTGAATAGAAATTAAAAGTTGATTTTGATCCTCACCACAAATATTTTAAATAAATATGCACAAATCAGTTAAATAAAATACCACAAATCTCTTAAACAAAATACTTTACATTTAATTATTAATAATGTATAATACTAATGTAAGAGGTGATTTTATGG
>CAVJDT010000060.1:0-6721 GCA_963648435.1 Bacillota bacterium | reverse complement strand
TTAACAAATATAAAAAAAAGGCCATACTTCAAAATTTGAGGTATGGTTGATTTGTTTAATTTTGTTGTTTCTTCTTTTTTAACATTATGATTATTACGAAGATGATTATCATTAAACTTCCTACAATTGAAATTATTGTAATTGTATTATTTTTTGTAACTTGATATTTTGAACTTAGGTTTTGTTTATTCTGGCCTAGTAATAATTGTTGATGTTGTAGTCTAGTACTGCTTAAATCTAATTCAATATTAATTGTTTTTATTGAATTATTATTTTCATTAAAAGTTATTGTTAAAGGTATTGTTATATCTTTGCTTAATTTACCTTTGTAGTACATTAGTGTTGTGTTTTCGTTTTCTGATTTTGCTCTTACGTAAAGTTCAAAAGGAGTGTTAATAGCTAGTTTTGGTAAAGTTATTTTTATATTTTTTAAGTTAGTAACATAACTTTTAATAATTTTATTGTTTTGATAAACATCTACTATAACGTTTGTTAAGCTTTGATCTTCATCACTAACATCAACCTTTAAGTTAAGTTTTTGCTTGTCGTTTGTTTCTTGGATTGCATAATTGGGATTATCTTTGTTTATGCATAGTATCATACTATAGTTAACTTTATCAATTTCGTTATTACTATATTGTATTTCTGTTATTACTAGTTTTTGATAACCAACTTTAATTAATTCCGGGGTATTTGCTTTATTAATTTCCGCCCAATATTCATCATTGATTTTGCGGATATTTCCTACACTAATATTATTAACGGTAATGTTTTTCACTTCTTTAGTTCCAAGTAATAACCATAATGTTGAGTTTTTATCCATTACAAAATTGGTTGTTATGGTAGGTAAATTAATTGTTTTGTAATAACCATTTACAACTGAAAAATTGTATGTTTTAACTTCACCATTAGCGTTTGTGATTTCTAAGGTTTGTGATCCTTCAGTGTTTAGTGATGCTCCATTATTAATGGATTTGTTGTTTAATTTAGCATTACCAAAAAAGAATAATTGATAACCTAATGGATATACTAAGCCTTCTCTTATATTCACATAATCTCTAACAATTAATGGAGTTTTTATGATAATTTCTTCGTTGTTTTCTCTTGTTAAAAAATATGTGATTTCGTACTTTCCATTTTGATTTCGCACAAAATATGGAGTTATACTATCAATTTTAGTGGTTAAATCTTCAAGATATGAGTCGACTTGAAAATGATTTTGTGTAGTTTCGTCATAATCAAAATAATCTAAATATAATGTTTCGAGATAATCGATATGATATTCGCTTAATTCTTGAAGATATATTGTTTCATTATATAAATAATATATATATAATACGCCTTTATCAATGTAATGATTAATATACATACCTTCAGTTGAGCTAATTGTTTCAACTATATTATTTTTTTGTATTTCTAATCTAATATAATTGGGGGATTGATAAAGGTATAATTGTCCTAGACAATGTTTTTTATTGGTTTGTACAATATATACGTTTTCTTTTATATTAGCACGTGATACCATATTTAAGTTTTTATCTAGCACATAATTATAGTTTTTATCTGCTTGTATTACTACTCCTATGTTGTCTTGGCACTGATATAGATCTTTTAGTATTTCTTTTTCCGTGAGTTCATTGAAATAAGCATCTTTTATGAAATTTAAATCTTCATCTAATTTAAAAATGAATGTTTTGATTTCATTTTTACTACCCACATTTTTAAAGTATTGGTTTTCTGAAATGGCATCTTTGATGCCCCCTACATATATATATCCATCCATACATATTAGTTGCTTACACATTTGCATTCCATTACCAGTATAATTAATACTATCTAATAGTTGTAGCATTTCATCATATTTTTCAATACTCATATTGTTATTGTTCGAACCACCAATTATTATACTATTGTTACATAAAGAAATGGCTTTGGGACTATCCATTGTAATTTCAATTTGTTTTGTAATTTTACTATCTTTGATTAAATATAGATAATTTTTTGTATCTTCAACTATTAAATATAATTTATTTGCATCAACTTTATAAGCAATTAAATTACCTTTCATCATTTCATTATCTATTAATATGGCGTTATTTTTTACAATAATATGTTTACCATTATAATTGATTATATTTTTAATATTTATGTTATCTTCATTTTCTTTTAAAATTACTATTTGATTTGTTTCAATTTTCGATTCTGCTTTAAAAACTAATTTTATCATAAAAGCCATTAACACAACGACTATTGTAATTGAGGTAATCTTAAATGTTAGTTTCATCTTATTCCTCCTTTAATTAAAATTATAATACTAAGTGAACCCAAAAAAACAGGAATAAATAATGGCCACCAAGTAGTGTTTGTTAGTTTATGATTCGTGCTTTTTGAATCATATTCAATTGCTAAAATTGTTTCATTATTTGTTACATTGTCAATTTTTTCTTTAATGTTTATTATTTTTGTTTCATTTGTTGGACTATTTTCTATTAATTTTAGACTTTGAGATTTTACTTCAAATTTATATTCTACACTGACATTATCTTTACCAACGAGTTTAAGTGTGTATTCGCCTTCATCTTTTATTACATAACCAGATTCAATTGGTTTTCCGTTAAGAATGCCTAAAGCATTAAATGTCAAAACTAAATTTTTATCATGAATATCATTATTAATAATGCTGGGATTTGATAACACTTTAATGTCATTGGTATATCTAAAATCAAAGAAAGTACTTGAGAAATAATAGATACCTACATAATTACCAAATAAATTCGGATCATATTCTAAGGTCGAATTATTGGAATTTAATTTTGCTTTATTTCCATTTATTATGATTTGATAATCATTGATATTAGTATCTTTATCTTTCACAATGTCTGTTCCAAATTCATCAACTCTTAAATAATTGAAAGTAGGTTTATATATTTCATTATTTACAATTTTATATAAAATATTATCATATACATAATAATTAAATACTTCTTCTTCTAATAAAGTATTTAATGTTTCTTCTTCATATATTAGATTAATCTTTCTAATAAACGTATATAGTTTACCTTTTTGATTAATATGATATAAAATGGTTAACTCTTCATCTTCTAAATATGCATCCTTAATTACCATGCCATCATTAGTGTATTCATCAATTTCATGAACATTTAAATCGGGATCTATCATATACACTTTACTAATACTCTTAGTTATAGTTTCACTAGTAACTACGACAATAGTGCCATCCCATGCAAGTAATTGAATAGTATCGACATTGATTGCGGCATCAAAATTAACATTTCCTATTGTATTACCATTTTGATCTATTTTTAATATTCTTAATTTTCTAAGGTTGTTTTCTTGATATTTTTCAACCATGTATATATATCCATCAACCACAATTGCCTTTTGACAATTGTTTTCACCTTTTAAATTATAGTAGTAAACTTTTTCTATTTTTAGTGTTTCTTTATTTAGTTTCATAATAAATGAATCCATATTATCACGAGTTCCCCCAATTTCACCCTTAACTGATTTGGTACTACCTACTATATAATATGAATCAGAAAGCATGACAATTGTTGATGCCGCATCATAATCAGTTCCCCCATAATATTTAGGCACTAACAAATTGCCGTTTAAGTCATAAGTCCCAATATACAAATCTAAACCTGAGTATTTGAAGAATACATTACAAACAATTATAATTTTATTTTTATCTATTTTTAAATCTACTGCGGTCGCTCGTTTATTTTCAATAATTAGTTTTTCATATTGTAAGGTGCCATCCACAATATATAGTAAATATAAGTTTACACTATCTATATCTTCAGATTCTGCTTCTTGTGAACATAATATGTAATAACTATTCTTTTTATCTGCTTTTACAATTAATTCAATTTTTCTATTTTCACCATATATTTTGGTATCCATATTTATGCAATAAGTGTTTTTAAAAACACTATTCTTGTCAACTACATATATATATTTAGTGACAATTTCTGATGTTACCTTATTTTGATATAAACTTGTATATTCACCTACCACATCAATATTTAAATTAGAAGATACTAACCGATATCCTTCATAGTTGATATCAACATTCTTGTCCCCTTTTAATAAAACAAGTGGTTTTTCAACATTTGTATTTGTTTCCGCTTTAATACCTAATTTAACTACCACTTGTGTAAATACTAATAGGGCTATAATTAATTTAATTTTTTTCATTTTATCACCTCACATAAATAATACGACAATAATAAATGCTTTCCATTAAAAAAAGGATTAAGTCATTTAAACTCAATCCTATTTTAAACAGTTTAATATTTCTGCCATTGTATTTAAGAACGCTTCTTTATGTTTTGTTGAAGGTAACATAAAGATAGGGATATTTTTATTTGGTGTTACTTTCTTTTCTAAGATAAGTAAGGCTTTACCAACATTATTTGTTTGAAACATATCTGGTGGTAATGTCACAAATGCTTTGATGGTTGTTTTTTCATCAATTATTTTTTTTAATTCTGCACTACCTTTTTGTGAAAAGAAATTGTTATCAATTATATATATATATTTTGGTTCGCCATTTAAATTTAAATAATGTTCAATAACTAAATAAGGAAAATACCTAACTTCCTTTTTATAAAGTGGTGAATCATATTCTGCATTTTCATAGTCATATACTGCTAAATCACTAACTACAAGGTCAACATCTCTTGGCAAGTACTCTAATGCATCTTGATGGAAGATATTGATTTCTTCTTGAAGAAGATTACTCTTGTGTACTGCTACTTCGGCCATTAATGAATGGTTATCCATACCAATTAGTTCTACTTCTTTATCTAAATTATTCACGATAGTAAATGCTAAATTACCTACTCCAAAATTAGGATCTAACATTTTTAATTTTTTTTTGGTAATCATGGCTTCTATTAATTTTACGATAATATATCCGATATTATCTGGTGTAATTAAATCAAGTGAATAATTCAAATTTTTAAAACCTTTTATATCAAGTAGTAATAAAGCTTTTCTAACTTCTTCATTATTTAATCCATTTTTTTCTATTTCATTATCTAATTCAATAAATAGATTTTTTATTTTTTGGATTGTTTCATCATCTAAACTGCTATCTTCTATTTTTGTGTTTTCAAGAAAAAAGTCAATAACTTTTAATAAGCATTCGTAGTAATTGAGACGACCTTTTTCTTTATCATAATTAGTTACCGCACTATTATCTATTTCTTCATCAATCATTGCATGATAATAAAGCATTGAAGCTTCATCAAAAGTATCTGTAAGTTTAGTTATCATTTGATCATTTAATTTGTTCATTTTATTCACACTTTTCTTTTATTGATTTGGCTACCACATATCCACTTGCAAGGGCCCAGTGCATATTGTAGCCACCACATTCACCATCTATATCAAGAATTTCACCACATGCATACATATGAGGTATTTTTATAAATTCTAGTGTTTCTTTGTTCATTTCATTTAAAGCAATTCCCCCAACTGTTACTTGGGCACGGTCGAAGCCATAACTATCTTTAAGCTCTAAAGTATAATATTTGATAGTATCAGTTAATCTAATTAAATCTTTCATGGAAATATTTTCAATCCGTGATGATAAATCAAGTTTACTACGCTTAATAAGATTGAAACCTAAGGCTTTAGGGAAAATACCATTTAGAAAATCACTATTTTCAATGCCTGTCATTTTTTCACGTCTTTTAACTAGCATCGTAAATAAAGTTTCTTCATCAATATTAGGTAATAAGTCAAATTCAAATGAATAATGACTTGTAGATTTAACTATTTCACTACGTGCAATGATACTTGACATTTGCATAATAACAATTCCACTTACACCATCATCTTTAAATAATACTTCACCATTTTCTTCCCAAACTTTTTGTTTTGCTTTTTTATCCCACAATGATACTTTTGGTCTAATTCTAAGACCTGATAAGCCCTTTATAGTTTGAGGGTCTACTTTAATTCCTACAAGGCCAGGCTCTGTATCTGTAATTTTTATCTTCCATGGTTTTAATAATGAATATCCACTACCATTAGAGCCAAGAATTGGATATGCTTTTCCTCCTGCAGCAAGAACCACAAAATCTGCTTCAATTTTTTGTTTTCTAGTATCTTCAACTAAATATTTAGGTTCACTGGCACTACCAATATTGTTAATTCTTGCAACATCAAAATTACACTTTTCAATGATTCCTAGTTTTTTTATATTAAGTCTTAAAATATCTAAAAAAGAATTAGCCATTTCTGAATATGGATAAGTTCTTCCTTCGCTATCAGTAGTAGTCATAAGTCCTAACTCTTCTAATTCCGAAATCAATTTTTTATAATCTAATTCTTTAAGGGTATGGCTTACAAATCCACTATTATTATATTTTTTAGTATTTACATGAGTATTAGAAAAATTGCATCTACCGTTACCGGTTGCTAAAATCTTTTTGCCGATGCGTTCTAATCTTTCTACTATTATAACTTCATTTTCTGGACAATATTTTTTTATATATATTGAGGCAAATAAACCTGAAGTTCCACCTCCGATTATTACTACTTTCTTCATGTGCACCCTCCATTTAAGTATTTTTCATTATACCATAAGTACAATTTTTTTTCAACATTTTGTCACTCTAGATTATCTATTTATGTGTTTATTTTATGATAATGTCTTAATGTTTATTTTTAGAAAATGTCCTAACAA
>CAVJDT010000059.1:0-6980 GCA_963648435.1 Bacillota bacterium | reverse complement strand
TTATAGCTACATCTGTTTTATCATCATCGATTGTAGATGTAACATTATAAGTAATAGTTCTTGGAAGAGTGGTATTAGTATAATAAGAAAGTACTTTATCTATATTTATTTTCGCATCCCTATATTCATCAGTTATTGTTTTTTTCTTAATAACTCTACCTAAATTATCATATTCATAATCATATGAGTAGTATGTAATTTGTTGTTCTTCTTCGTCGTTATCTTTTTTAACATAATTATATGAGTTTTTAGGATTGTTATTTAACGCATCAATTGGTTCGACTATTAATCTTACTTTTCTTTTATCGCTTGGAATGGTGTATGTTTTTTCATTGTTTTGGTTTGATTCTATTAAATAGTTATCACTACATCTCATTGTTTCTTTTAATATACCTGTTATATCTTCATTGTAAGTAAAATTATATGTCTTATTAGTATATGGATCTACTACTTTTGTTAATTTATCAAAATAGGTTGGTGTATGTGCGTTTTCATATTCATAAATTGTTTCTTTTTCAGCTTGTACTTCATCACCTTTTTTAAGGGTTACTTTACAAGATGTTAGTTTTTTATGTTTGTTTACATTATCTTGTATTTGATAGGTTATACCATTTTGATATCTTATTGAAGTGGTGGAATCTATTTCTTTTGTTTTTTTGGTTTTACTTTTTTCTAGTAGTTTTCCATTTTTATATAATTCACATGGTTCATTTAAACCATTATAAATCATTCCATAAACTACTTCACTATTATCGGTTAGTTTATTTACATTATTATTTTTATATGATATGGCATTATTATTAATTAACTTATCATACCGATCGTAAAACATTAAATTTGTGAGTTTACCTAGTTTATCATACTTATATTTAACCTTGTTTATTTTTTGGTTGTTGTATTTGTTTATTATTTCATTTGTTGTGAAATCTTTGTTATAGGTAATTCCCATAACGTTATTATTTTCTTTTATCTTAGTTAGTCGTTCTTTTAAACTAGGGTTTGAATCATCATAGATATATTCACACTCTATGGATTCTGTCATATTTTGGCCAGTTTTAACTTCTTTTATTAAGTTACCATATTCATCATAAATATTAGTAGTAGTGGTATCTTGTAATATGGTTAATTTATCTTCTTTATAAGTCTCTTTGATATATTCATTACTTAAAGTTCGGCCATCATATGTAACTATTTGAACTGCTTTCGCGATATCTTGACCAATTAGTTGTTGATTATCAGTTTCATCATATGTTGTAGTAGCAATACAATAAGCATAATTATTGTTTGAAGTTTTTAAGAAATTAATTTCTTTTTCTAACGCAATATATTTTTTATAACCTGTCATAGTTCGTTTTTTAGTTGTTAAGTTAGTAGTACCTTTAGTATCTGATATTGTTACTTCCATAGTATGAACATTATTTAAATCACTATAATATAAACTAAATGAAGTAATTGGTTTAACTTTAGTACCACCACAATATACTAAATCAAAGTATTGTTGGCTATTTATTTTTTTATAAAATAAACTTTTATAAGTTTCTATAACATCACTTTCTGTTATGAAGAAATCATCTGATTTAGGCACTGTTATTTCCGTATTGTTTTCTGTATATCTAAATGTATCAACTGTATCTATTTGAACTGTATCAATAAACATTGGGTTATTAATATTACCAATTGAGAACTTAGCATCACCAATTTCTATTGAGGTATTATCAGTAAATAAAACATACATATTTCTAATTTCAAATTTACTAATTGAAAAATTAACTGGTATTTGAACATATTGTATAGAACCAGCAGGCATTGGCTTAATATATGTATAACCACCACTATATTTAGTATCTGAAATGTCTTCTTTATCTAATGCTAATTCTGCTTTTATTTTAGTAGTTATATCTTCTTTAGCTCTAACAAAAAATGATAATACAAAGTCTTCAATTCCCAGATAGTTAACATTTCTTAAGGTTGATAAAAGATTACCTACACCATATAGTTGGTATTTTCCTTTTATATTACTTGGTAGATTATTTGGTTGATTAATAGCTTGTACTGATGTAAAGCTACATCTATTTATGGAATGCCTTGATGTGCCATTAGTACTTACTTTATATCCACTTAGTTTAGATTCAGTAAAATTATTGTAGTCATTATCATTTTCCAAATACTCTGTGACAACAGATGTTGTTGTATCCATATTGAAATAATATCTTAATGTAATATTTTTATCATTTGTGACTTCCGTACAAAATGATTTATAGTTAAATAATGTTGTATTTCTTATATATTCAGTTGGCATTACTAAATATGTACTGTCCATCGCCTTTTTATCATTTGTTACGTAAGTATTATCACCTAAATATTTAGTTTTTGATACATAGCTTGCATCATCACTTAGGTTGTATTCTTCTTTTGCTTGTCTTTCTATTATTTTAATAACTTTAGGATTTGGTGTTTCATCATATTCAAAAGTAATAGCATTTAAGTTTTCTAGTTCAATTATGGTTTCTAGTTTTTGTTTATCGTTATATATAAACTTAACTTTATCTTGTCTTTGGTTTTCTAGGATATTAGTTATTTTTTCTAGTTTATTTGCGTTATATGATAATTTTACCATATCATATGGTGATGATGCTTTGATTAATTGATTTTGGTCATTATAGAAAAACTCTATCTTTTGGTTTGGTTTTCTTAAGTCATAAATTGATTCAATTTGATCCATATCATTATACTCTATCTTTTTAATGATATTTTGATTTACACAAGATACTATCTCAATGATTTTACCATTATGATTAAATCTAATAAGATTATAACTTCCATCATATATTTCTGGATATTTTGTATCATATATCTTAAGTCTGAGTCCAGGATTTTTAGGATCATAGTATACTGCTTCTTCACTACCATATAAACCTTTTTCTTTATATTTAATAAATCTATGAATAATCCAGTTAGAATCTATATATACATAATCACCTGGATTAAACTCACTTAGGTTATATGATTCATTATATGGAAAAAGGTGTTGTTCAATATTTAGTTTCCAACCTTTCTCAAAGCCAATTTTTTTAAAATTAAAATCACTTTTTAAACTATTAGAATTATAGATTAGTGAAGCTACAATTTGAAAAGTATTAGAACCAGTGCTAATAAGAGGAAATATCGTATTTAGTCTTCCGGTATAAATATTTAATTTATTTAAAGTAATGTTACCATTAAATTCTAATTCGGTTTGTTTAGTTATACTTTTATCCATAATTTTACCAACCTAATTCATTTAGTGTTTTTTTAACAATATCACTATCTTTTAATAATTTCATTGTAAATTCACCATTACAAAGAATTCTTCTATTACCTCTTCCCGCAATTAAAATAGCATCGTTACTTGATGATTCGCTGATAGCTCTTCTTATGGCTTCTTCTCTATTTTCGATAATAGTTGAAGGGGTCGTGCCTAGATATGACTGTAGCTCATTACATATATCTCTTACACTTTCTTTTCCATTATCATTTTCCGTTAAATAGACATGACTGATACCATCTTTTAAAAGTTCCATCGCATATTTTCTTGAAGCATGTCTATTAGTGTAATGAAATCCTTCATTAAATTCTTTACTCCAGTTATAAAAGCCAGAACCAACTGAGCCTACAACTACTTTAATATTTTCAATTTTTCCTTGAGCCTTTAATTCTTTTAGTTCTTGAAGAGCTGATGAAAGATGTAAATCAACAATGATAGTTCTACCATCAACATAATAAGTTTCACTTCTACCAGGAAGAGTACTATTAATAACTTTATTAAAGACATTTTCATTAATTTGATTAATTGACTTTAAAATAGTTAAAACACATAAATAGTTTAAAATATTATATTTCATATTTGAAGTGTAATTAAATTTATAATTTGTATTATTCATTTTCACTTCAAATTCTTTTGTTTCTTCATCAATATGAGTAAGTAAAGTAGATATAGTATTTGGATTTATATCTTTGCATCTTGCAATATAATTAGATGTAAATGTTAGTTTAGGCATATTATTAATAGTTAATAATTCATTAAACAACTCTTTATCATAATCTTGAAATCCATAGATACAAATACAAGCTTCTTTAACATCTTTAAAGAAACTTTTTTTAATATTTACATACTTAGTAGCTGAATATTTAAGATTGTGTTTAGGATTTAAATTGGTAAGTACTCTAATATCAAAAGGAATATCTTTGATTAATCCTTTTTCAATTATACTTTCATTTATTTCTAAAATTAAGTAATCACTTTTGTATTCTAAAGCATTTGTAATAATATCAAGTAATTCTGTCTCATTTTTAAATGATAATTCAGCAGCTTCTGTTTGACTATTTATGCTCATTGGTGAATCAACTTTAATACTACTGTATAAAACAGATTTGAAACCTAATTTTTTTAAATATTCATGAAGAAGATAACACACCGTTGATTTACCACAACTACCAGTTACACCTATGATTTTCATTTGATTAGTTTTACTACTTGTATTATTAACTTCAATATTTAGTTTTTGTTGTAATTTGTTCTTTAAATCTTCTAGTTTCATATTCTTCTCCTTTTTAGTCAATTGGTTCATCTGATAAACAGTAGTAATTGATTGTGCATGGTAATACACCTAAAAGAACAGTTCTATCACTATCTAAATACACTTCTAAGTCGACACTTAAAACCTTTGTCCATGTTACTTGAATATTATGTAGGCCTTCTTTTTCTGATATTTCAACTATAACCGAAGTATTATTATTACTTTTGGCTCTAACATCCAAATAATCTGGGTAGTAGTTTTTTATATTTACAAATAGTTTTTTACTATTACTTGATTTAATCGTAAAGGTTTCTGTTTTATAAATATTAGGATCTCTAATCCATTCTGAAGTTTTATTTAATGGAACAAAAGTAGTTGGGTATCCTAAAACAGTGATAGGAAAACTTTTAGAAATTTTCGTACATCCATCTCTTAACACTTCAGCCTCTAAAGATACTTCATAATCATCATTTTGTCTTACTACTTCTAGTTTATCTTTTCCTTTAAGCATTACAAATTCTTTTAAAGTATTATCTAGATATAGACTCCACTTTATTACTGATCCATTTTCACCAGTTGTTGGTAATGTGATATTTCTAGTTATTTCTGTTGGAATAGTTAATGAAGCAGCATCTTCTTCTTGTTTTTCTAATTCTGTTAAATTTCTCAAAACTACGATATCAAAATCTTTTGATTTAGAGCTAATGCCATTAGTTACAGTAGCACGAAGTTTTACAGTTTTATCTACAGATGATGGATATACAGTTACTGTATCATCATTTATAGAAATAGATGAAGACCCTTCAATTACTTCTAAAGTAATATTACTACCAGCATAACCTTTTTTAGAAACAGTAAAGTTTTTTCTTGTTCTATCAGGAATTACGATTTTACTTAAATCATAATCTACTTTTTCAATACTTGATGCTTTATGAAGATCAATTAAGTCACCAATTACGCGAGTTAGTTCACTAGCTTCAAGACGTGTACCTACTTCTTGTGGGCAAGAGTCATCACTGATTTCTGTTACATAAAGTTCAATTATTTCTCCTACTTCGTTTCTTCTTACATTTTCTACTTGTAATATTTTTTTGTTAATATTTTCTGATTTTCTATTTTTTAATTCTATGATATTTTTTAAATCTGCCATTTTTATTTCTCCTTATATAAAATTTGTTTAATTGTTTGATTAGTTCCGGTGGCACTTTGGCCACTAATAATACCAATACTAAGGGCGGTCCAAACGTTAGTTGTATTTATCATTTCTTTATTTGTTAGATACATTAATACTCCGAGTAAACCGCCAAACATACTAACTAGTATTGGAATAAGTTTATATACTTTTTGTTTTTTCTTAAATAGAACTTTACATACTTCGTTAGTTATATAACACATTACAACAATGATTGAAATGTTTATATAATCCATGTTATCCCCTCCTTTTTTCTACTTATACAATAAAATAATTCATACTACTTTCATTTTCTATCACCACCCTTCAATTTGTACTTTAGCTTTAATCCTATTCTTTCTCTTATTTACGGCTTGCCTAGAAACATTTAATTTTTTACTAACTTCAGTGCTAGTTAAAACTCTAGTATTTTCGATAAAAAGATTTAAGAACTCTAAATCTTTTTTGGTTAATTTAGAATAATCATATTCAACTTGTTTAACCTCATAATCTGGAACAAACTCTAATAGTTCCGTTTCATCTTTTGTTTTATCATTTAATTTTATTTTGTTTTGACTAGCTGTGTATTTTTTGATATAACTAATAACCTCATTATGCATTGATACCTTTAAATACTTTTTAAAGTTATTGTAATTACAAAAGGCCTGATATTCCTTTTGTAATGTTTCATAATCTTCTATTGTTTTCATACAACATTCATTAGTAAATAAATCAAAATATTTTTCTTGAATAGGGTGGTTGACAATTTTAAAATTCAAAACGATTTGATTTAATTTAATTAACAAGGTTTGTTTTAGATCTTTTAATTCCTCCTCATCTATTTTTTTCATTTTTGCATAGTTTAAATTTTTTTCAATTAGTGGCATAAATTCAACAGCAATTTTTGTAAATAACTCATTATCTAAAGTTTGTTGATACTGAGTTATTGAATAAAGTTTGTTAACATAAATCATAATACTTTTTTCCTTTCTGAAGGGCTTTATTTATAAACGCAACAAAACTATAAATGTCAACCATTCTTTATTTTTTTGTTATTTTATTTTTCTCCCCTCATATTTGTATACGAATGAAACTGAATTTTTGTCCGCTTTTTTAAACTTTTTTATTTTTATTTTCCTACCCTCACTTATAAACACTACGTTTTTCTCTTTTGTCAACCTTTTTTTATTTATTTTTTTTAACAAATATAAAAAAAAGGCCATACTTCAAAATTTGAGGTATGGTTGATTTGT
>CAVJDT010000058.1:0-7791 GCA_963648435.1 Bacillota bacterium | reverse complement strand
CTTCACTTTCGTTTTCATCTTCTGTATTCATTTCTTCAGTATCTTCATCTTCTTCGTCTTCATCATCTTTATGACGTTTAGAAAGAAGTAATACAAGTCCGAATAATACAGTTAAGATGGCAGCTAATAAGTTGATCAATGCCCAATACGCTTTTGCCTTAGCCTTAGGAGTCTCTTCCTTTTCAACCTTCTCAGTCTCTTGAGTCTTAGGAGTTGTATCCTCTTCAACTGTTTCTTCCTGTTGACTAGGAGTTACAGGTGTTACATTGTTGTTTGGAACGACTCTATTTGCTGGTGTACTAGGAGTACTTGGAGTCGTAGGTGTAGTTGGTGTTGTATTGTCACTTGGTACAACTGGAGTTGCTGCTTGAGTAATTGTTAATGTACCCAAAGTTTCACTTGCTAATGTATAGTTTGTTTCTTTAGCAGACTTCCAAGTTAATGTATAAGTATTTTGACTAGAACCAACCTCTGTTTGAGATCCAGTCGCAACAATTTCAACCTCTTCACCATCAACAATACCACTAATAGTAGCGTTTGCTGTTAATGCACTACCATCATATGTCTTAGTAGCCGATTCAGTAGTTACACTATATGAAGCAGGCGTAATCTTATAAGTACGAGTTACACTACCACTATAGTTACCCTTACCAGTAATTGTTACTGTTACTGTACCCGCATTTGTTACATCTTTAGAATAGCTTACGCTATAGTTAGCTGCATCCAAAGCTTTACCAGTCTTATCTGTTACACTAGGAGTTTGTGCTTGAGCTTTACCATTGTATACAACATCATTCAATGTTCCAACTTCTACACCATCATAGCTAGGATCTGGATTTTCAGGATCTGTTCCTGGATCAATGCTTTGAGAAGTAATAGTGAATGTACCATCAACATACTTAACTGTATAGTTACCTTGTGATTCTTTACCACTTGCTGTAATTGCGTATTCACCAACATCTTCACCTTCAGCTCTTGTTACTGTGTATTTAACTGTATCTTCTCCAATTAATCCACTAACTTCAGCAGTTAATTTAGGATCAGTAGCACCGTATACTTTAGAAGCATCGTTAGCTTTAACAGTTACAGTAGCAGGAGTAATTTCGTAAGATTTAGAAAATTCACCAGTATAGTTACCTACACCCTTTACGGTAATAGTAATTGTTCCTACATTTGTGAAATCAGATGTACTATAAGAAACCTCATAATCTTTTCCTTCAACCAATGTCTTATTAGTCTTAGTATCTTTTACTGTTAATGTTTCTTTATGAGATTTTCCATCATATGTATGATTTGAAGGATTATTTACTGTGATTCCAGTCTTTTCATCTTCTGGAGTCTTGTCATCATCAGGAGTGATACTCTTAGAAGTGATTGTTAATGTTCCTTCAGACTTATTAATGTTGTAGTTAGTTGTTTTGAATGATTCAGCCTTATCATATGCGATTGTATTTGTTACTGATCCTTCATTTGTGATAGATCCAGTCGCTTTAAGATTGCTTACTTCACCTTCTACAAATCCATCACCTGTAACTTTAACTTCAGGTGCTGTCAATGCAGTTCCATCATATACTTTTGATTTTGTTTCTGATGTTAATGTTACATCTCTCTGAGTGATGTTATAAGTTCTTGTAACTGTTCCAGAATAGTTTCCTTTTCCTTTAATTGTTACTGTTACTGTACCTACATTTGTTGTGTCTTCAGAATAGCTTACACTGTAATCTGATTTACTCAATGCGTTTCCATCTTTATCTGTAACTGTTGGAGCTTGTTTTTGAGATGTACCATTATATTTAACGTCATCTAACGTTCCAACTTCTACACCATCATAGGTAGGATCTGGATCTTCAGGATCTGTTCCTGGATCAATACTTTGAGAAGTAATAGTGAATGTACCACTAACATACTTAACTGTATAGTTACCTTGTGATTTTTCACCACTTACATGAATTGCATACTCACCAACATCTTCACCAGATTTTCTAGAAACACTATATTTAACTGTATCTTTTCCAATTAATCCACTAACTGTTGCTGTTAATTCAGGATCTGTTGCTCCGTATACCTTAGAAGCATCATTCGCTTTAACTGTTACACTTGCAGGGGTAATCTTATAAGATTTTTCAAATGAACCAGTATAGTTACCTTTACCTGTTACAGTAATTGTAATTGTTCCAACATTTGTGAAATCATCAGTTTTTTCTTCGCCTCTTGAATATTTAACTGTGTAATCTGTTCCTTTTACCAATTCTTTTCCAGTCTTAGTATCTTTTACAGTTAATGTTTCTTTATGAGCAGTTCCATCATATGTATGATTTGAAGGATTATTTACTGTGATACCAGTCTTGTCATCATCTGGAGTAATATCTTTAGCTTCGATTGTTAATGATCCATCTTCTACTACAAACTTAACATTTGAGAAATTATCTGAAGTGTTCTTAAATTGTTCTTCTTTTAATCCCATGTAGTATGTATTAGCATTTGTTCCACTAGCCTTTGCAGTTCCTGTGAATTCGAAATCTTTAGCTGTATATTTTGTATCACTGATACTTACATCATATCCTATTACGGATTGTTCTTCGCCAGTATATGTCTTAGTAGCTTTCTTTCCTGTGATTGTTACTACAACTTGTGCATCTTCTGCCGTAATCTTTAAGCTTCCAGCTTTTGTTGTTACATTGTAGTTTGCTGTTACATCATCATTTCCAGATTTGATTACTACATCTTTCGCTTCTGTGATTGTTCCAGCATGTGTTCCAACAACTGTTCCTTTTGCTTGAGCAGTTAATGTTGCTTCTTGTCCGTCTACCAATCCGCTTGCTGTATATCCGCTTACTGATTGTTCTTGTCCGTTGTATTTCTTTGTATCACTTTTTCCTGTGAACGTTACATCACGTTTTGTGATTTCATAAGATTTATTGAAAGATCCTTTATAGTTACCTTTACCTGTTACAGTAATTGTAATTGTTCCAACATTTGTGAAATCATCAGTTTTTTCTTCGCCTCTTGAATATTTAACTGTGTAATCTGTTCCTTTTACCAATTCTTTTCCAGTCTTAGTATCTTTTACAGTTAATGTTTCTTTATGAGCAGTTCCATCATATGTATGATTTGAAGGATTATTTACTGTGATACCAGTCTTGTCATCATCTGGAGTAATATCTTTAGCTTCGATTGTTAATGATCCATCTTCTACTACAAACTTAACATTTGAGAAATTATCTGAAGTGTTCTTAAATTGTTCTTCTTTTAATCCCATGTAGTATGTATTAGCATTTGTTCCACTAGCCTTTGCAGTTCCTGTGAATTCGAAATCTTTAGCTGTATATTTTGTATCACTGATACTTACATCATATCCTATTACGGATTGTTCTTCGCCAGTATATGTCTTAGTAGCTTTCTTTCCTGTGATTGTTACTACAACTTGTGCATCTTCTGCCGTAATCTTTAAGCTTCCAGCTTTTGTTGTTACATTGTAGTTTGCTGTTACATCATCATTTCCAGATTTGATTACTACATCTTTCGCTTCTGTGATTGTTCCAGCATGTGTTCCAACAACTGTTCCTTTTGCTTGAGCAGTTAATGTTGCTTCTTGTCCGTCTACCAATCCGCTTGCTGTATATCCGCTTACTGATTGTTCTTGTCCGTTGTATTTCTTTGTATCACTTTTTCCTGTGAACGTTACATCACGTTTTGTGATTTTTAGGCTACCATCTTTAACTGTAATCTTACAATTCTCAGTAACAACATTACCTTTAGAATCTTTAACAACCACTGAACTTTGATCAACAGTATTAGGATAGCTTGCTACTTTTCCATCTTCGATCTTTACATCTTTTTCAGAAGCACCAGAAGTAGTTGCTGTAACTGTATATTCCTTACCATCAATTGTAACTGTTGAAGATTCTAATTCACCAGCTTTAATTGTATGTGTTTTACCATTATATGTTGCAGTAGCTGATTTAGCTGTAACAGTAACAGGTAAATATTCTGTATATGTCCAAGAACCTTCAAATGTTACTCCACTCTCAGTCATTGTTGCAGATGTTTTATCCCATCCTTTGAAAGTCCAATATCCATCATTAACATCAACACGAGTTTTTTGTACATCCAATGCTGTTACTGTATCACCAACATAATATTTTGTTGATTCACTAGGCAAATAGTTCATTACATCACTAGGTAAGTCTTTACCTTTTGTTGCTGATGTAAATTCATATGATACATTACTCTTTGCAGCAATTGAAGCATTTGTTGTTGCTGAACCAATAATTGTTGAATTTGTATATAATTCTCCACCTTGGCCAGTTGCTTTAACTGTAGCTTTATATTCAGTAGATGTATTAACCGTTAATGTTACACTTCCACTCTCACAATCTGCTGCAGTAACTGTATAATCAACAGAACCAATATAAGATCCATCAGTTTGTTTATCTAATTTACTAATTGTCACTTCTGTACCATTGATTGTTGCAGAAGTTACTTTAACATCTGTAACACTTGTTCTATTTAATACTTCAGGCTTAATAGTTACATTAAATGTAATTTTTTGATTTGGTCTAACATTTACAGCTGTTGTAGTTGCTGAAACTTCAACATTTGGTTTTTGACCAACAATCTCAAAACTACCGGTTTTTGTTTCCTTCGCGGAAGCTGAATAACCAAACGCAACTTCATAGCCAAGTGATGCGGCCATGTCTGCTACCGTTTTAATATTTGGATAACCATTCAAATTTGTGTTTGCCCATGTTGTATTAATTGGATAAACATCTCCATTACCAGATGCTCCTAAACTAGTAACCAAATGTTCTGAGTCTGTCTTAACAAAAAATAGTACAAAACCTGGTTTTTTATTTGTTGTAAAAGAAGGAATACTTACAGTTCCACTATTAATCGATTTAAAAGAATCTTTTGAAATACTAGAAGTATCTGATGCTTCATGCCATGCAAAATAGGCAACTTCTGCATTTGAAATAGAAGTTGTAAATGTTGCCGTATTTCCTGTAGCTACAGTTTCTGTTTCATACAAATCAGCAGTCGAAATATCTGCTTCACTGCTTTCGTTTTGCTCTTCTTGTTGTTGAGTCTCTTCTTCAGACGTAGTCGTTTCTTCCGTAGTTTCAGGTTCACCCTCAGCCGGTGTTTCTTGTGGTTGTGAATCTGTAGGTTGTTCTTCTGTTGAAGATTCAGTATCAACTTGTTGTTCAACTACCGTTTCTTCATCTGCCAATGCATTCGTATAATACGAATCTGCAAAGCCAAACTGAACAGCCATTGCCAAAGATAACGATACAGCTAAAGCTCTTTTTGCGTTGTCCTTTAACATATACAAACCCTCCTTATTCTCTATGTTTCTTGGTCTTTGTATAAATAGTCATAAATTATAAAGCAGTTATAAGGTTTATATTCAACAATAAATAACTTAGAATAATTCGTTTGTGATTATTTAATGATTTTTTCACCATTTTAACGAACCAAAAGTCATTTTTTGTAGAAAAAGCCCTTTTAACACCTACAATATAAAATAAAGAAGGTTATATTTCGGTTATAAAAACATTTTTTCTTACATTTTTATTAAAAAAAAGTAGCTATTTCTAACTACTTTCCAGAAGAACCCAATTTCCCTGCCATTCTCTCACTTGAAATAGCCTGCAACTCATCGAGCCCTATTTCTTCACATTCTAGCTGTGGCATTCTCAATAAAACACCCTGACAAATTGCCTTTTCATATGGATATACAATCGCATCCTTTGTATACTCAACATTCTCCTTCTTTATAACCAATGGTCTCGTATTCAAATTTGTGATGGGAGCCATATACTCACCACGATACCCAGAATCAATTACTCCACTACGCTGAGCAATCCCCTTTGTACCAGTTGAACCTCTTTCTTTTAAAATCATCACGAATTCTGAGTCAAAAGCACTCGCAACCCCTAAAGGAACAAGTTTTGTTTCATGAGGAGCAATCTCTAAATAATCCTCCTCAAAACAAGGATATAAATCATATCCTGCATCTTCTACTCTCTTGCTAGGGATTTTCGCACCCTCTTTTACCTTAGCCCAATATAGTTTATTCATACATTTCACTCCATTCTTTTTTATCTCATCAAAATATCATTCAAAGTGCCATTTATTGTGACAAGCATTGTGTCACTTTTAGGGACAATTTTAGGGACATTTACAGTGTTACATGATACAGAAAAAATTTACTGTGACATTTACTGTGACATTTACTGTGACATTTACTGTGACATTTATGAAATTGATGTAGTCCAATGGCCTGATTTATCAGATCCCACTCGTTCAATTACGCCATTTTCTCTTAATTCTTTAATCTTTCGAGCAACTGTTCTTCTCGTTACATTCAAGCTATCAGCTATTTCCGTAGTTGTAATAGTAGGATTTGACTTTATGCAATCAATAATCTTCTGTTTCAAGTCATCCTCTTTTTCTATATGAGTTATTTGATTCTTTTCTTTAACTTCATTCTTTTCAAAAGGAAGTGTCAAGATTGTACGATCCGGATTAAAACGTTCTTCAATTACAGGCGTTTTCCAACCTTCATCATTCCACACATTAAAAATATTTGGAACACCACTACCAGCTCTTTCGCCCACATTGATTAAATTAAACATCTTCATCAACACTTTATTTCTAGGATCCGATTCTCCGCCCTTCAACATCTGAACCTTACCCGTACGAATATATCCAGGATTTGCCAAAACGATTTCATTCCGCGTTTTGCGAATCACCACTCCACGCAAACCATAGTAATCCGCATTCACCAAACAATTGGCCAAAGCCTCACGAACTGCCTTATGAACAGGAGTATCATCAATACGTATACCATCCTTCATTTTAAAAGGCACCTTCAAATCTCTAGACAAACGATTATAGACCATAAAATAGAAATCAAACACATTTCCAGACCACTCTCCAGAACTCGATTGGACACGATCACTCCATCTTAAAGTTGGATTTATCTCTTCACGATAATCTAAAAAATATTCAGGAAAATAACGAACGATATCATACTCATTTCCAAACATCAACATACCTGCAGCCGTAGGATGAAGTTGATGATCTTCACTCGAAATAGCCACAGCACCAATACTTCTCAAATATTCATAATCGTCCAAACGCTCAAAAGGATGTCCCGAACGCAAGCTACGATGACTATTACGATAACCATGAATCGAATCAAAATTCAAATCATCTATCAAAGCCTCATCCAAAACCTTCATATCCATTGTAGTCTCCGTCTGATCTCTTAACATCGACTTTACCTGTAAACGAGAACAATGATAATCACCCTCAAAGTTTCTGCGATACGTACCATTGAATAAATCATTATTTATATAAATTGGCTTTTGTTCTCTTCTTGCCATTGGCACATGAATAACCATAATAACATCTTGATCTTCGCCAACCTCATAAACATCCACATCCGACTCCGATAAAAGATTCAAATTCACCTTTTTAGGATTATTAATCGTATCCCAAAAATCCTTACACAACTTTGCAGGATTCTTTAACCCCGTCGTTGTCCACTGACCATTCTTTTCCTCTTTTACACCTAAAATAATGATTCCACCATAGCCATTCGCAAAAGCCGAATACGTTTCCCACAATGAAAGTGGCAACCCACCATTGGCCCTTTTAACCTCACGACGATTATCTTCTCTATATTCATCAAATTTCGATAAGTCAAAATCTCTATCCATGAGACCTCCTTACTCTACACACACCCCATACACATCAAAAGCCTTCGCATCCTCAATCTTAACC
>CAVJDT010000057.1:0-8227 GCA_963648435.1 Bacillota bacterium | reverse complement strand
AATATATATTATAAATAATAATAATTAAAAGTCAAGAAATGTCACTTGAACTTATTAACAAATAAATTATTTGCTTATTAAAATTAAAGAAAAACCTGATAAAAATATCAGGCATTTATTTCATATGGTGCTGAGAATGGGAATCGAACCTACGACCTACTGATTACGAGTCAGTTGCTCTACCGACTGAGCTATCCCAGCAACATATATATTTTATCATACTTTTTCATTTTTTGCATAGATAAAACATTCTAACTATTTTTTTGCATTATAGTTATAATTTGGATCAATTTCCCCATAGAATCTTCGACCTGTTTTTTTTGCAAGCATTGCTGTTTCAAACATAATATTAAAGTATTTTGAACTTGATGAAGTAGTAGAATTACTATATGCTTCTTGAACTAGTTGTAAATTAAGTAATTTGCCATCGACCCAAACCCAAGCTAAATACCTACCATAAGTTTCGGTACGTGCTCCTTCAGCTTCTAAAACAATTGTCGTAGCGTTATTTAAAATACTTGCGGTAAAATTAGAAGCAGCTTTTCCCCATGGGTCAGTAGTATAGGTTGATTCAGGTGTATCAATTCCTAAAAATCTAACTCGTATTTGTTCAGTTACAGTAGTAGAATTACGGTCATAAAAGTACGCAGTATCACCATCTACACAGCGTGAAAGTACAACTTCACCAATTCCATCATCAACAAAACTTTTATTTTTATAATCAGCATCTAATGTTAGTTTATCTAGATTATTAATGTTAAGATGCAAAGGAGTGGTATAGACATATATTAATGTATCAGTACTTACACTACTACCAATATCAAGCCCTGATTCATATCTTACAAATTTATCATAATCATTTTGCGTATTACAAACAATTGAATCAAATTTAAATGCATAATATACTTTTAATTCATCAAGCTTTAATGAAATTTGCTTTCGAGAAAGTCCAGTTAAATTGGGAAGTTCTACCATTTTAGGGTTGTTCTTATCTATATTATTTGTACAACACTGAAGAAACAATAATAAAGCCAAAACTAATGATAGTGAAAATATTCTAATTCTTTTAGTCATAGCATCACCTCAATACTAATTATACCATTTATTATGTAAAAAAACCATTAAATGAATAAGAAATATTTACATTAAATGTTGACTTATCGACAAAATATGCTATAATTATTGTATGAAAAATGAAAGAAGGTAATACAATGAAACGAGGTATGAAATATTTATTTGCAATATCATGTGCATTAGTTTTGGTAAGCTGCGGACCTAAAAAGGAAATAGAAGTACCAAAATCAGAAGTAACAATTAACGTTAATGACACAGTAGAACAAGGCTATTTAGATTTATTAACAATCAAATCTAATGATATAGAAGGTACAATCAGTGATTTTAATTATCATATTAGTTTATCTAATGATAATTTAGTGTATTATAATGAAGGTTATCTTTTCGCAAATTCTACCGGCTCAACTAAACTTACAGTTCTAGATACTAGCAATAAAGAACTTGCAAGTAAGGATATTAAAATAGTACAAAATAATTCAAAAGAACCAATTCCAGAATTTAATTTATCAAAAGAATTTATGGAAATGAATGAATCTATCGCTCTTAGAATGAAAAACTATGATGATTATAGTTTATTTGATATTTTTATTTTTAATTCTAATATTACAATGCTAAATAATCAAAATCGTTTTATTCCACTTGGATATGGTACGGCAGATATTTTTATAAGATTAAAAACCGATTATACTTGTACTGCCCATACAGAAATTTTTGTTGTGGAAGATGCACCTAAATTATTTATTTCAAAAGATAAACTTAATGTTAGTGAAAAAGCTTATTTAGATATCACTAATTTAGGTGTAACAAAAGGCGAAAGCTTAAGTGACTTTATATGGGAATTAAGTAATGATAACATAGTTCTTAATGATGACTATACTTTAACAGCAATACGGCCTGGTACTACTAATTTAGTTGTTACATCACGTGCTAATAAATTTGTTAGTACTACATATAGTTTAGAAGTACTAGATAGCACAAATACTAATGTTAATATATCTATTAAAGAAAGCTATTTAGGCCAAATTAAAAAAGGCGAACAATTCCATGTTAGTTTAAATGAAGGATATACTTTAGAAAATATAACTTTTGGAACTAGTAACGAACAAATTATAAGACATATTTTTGATGATTTGTTTATGGCAGTTGATGAAGGATATGTTACAATGTATGCTTATGAAACTGATAATCCTCAAAATAAATCAATATATCGTATTAAAGTAGAAGGCATTGCGGAAGTTGATTATGTTTCAAGAGTATTAAATCTTGCCCTTGGTGAAAAAGGCTATGTTGAAAGATACGATGAAACAACTGGCGAGTATGTTAATGACACTAAATATAACCATTGGTATAATATGGAAGGTGCATGGTGCGCAATGTTTGTTTCATGGTGTTGGTATCACGCAGGTCTTAGTCAAGATATACTATTAAAGTATTGTAGTGTATCGGCAGGTTGTGATTGGTGTAAAGACCAAGGTATATTTAAATACAAAGAAGATTATCATCCAAAGTCAGGAGATATCATTTTCTTCTTAAGTGCAGGTTCTTCACATACTGGTATGGTAGTTTATGCGGATGATACTTACGTTTATACAATTGAAGGAAATGCAAGTAATAGAGTAGATGTATGGCGCTGGTCATTGAAAGATGCTAGAATTACTGGTTATGGAACCCCTAATTACCCTACATATAATGGTACACCAGAAGACTTCAGTTGGATTGTAACTAAAAAAACAGATGATGGTAAATACTGGTGGAATAATGTTCCTGAAAAACAAATCACACAATAAAGAAAAGGTATTGAAAAATACCTTTTTTTCTCCAATAAGTGTGATAAAATAAAACTAACTGGAGAAAATAGTATGATTTTAAATACACAACAATTAATAAAAAAATATGACAACTATGTTGATCCAAAAGGTAAAATTGCACGAGATGTTAAAAATGGAAAACTATTTTGTGTTCGACGTGGTTTATATGAAACAAATAAAAATGTTGATGGCCTCAAATTAGCACAATTTATATATTCACCTTCCTATGTTTCTTTTGAATATGTACTTTCACAATGGTCGATAATACCTGAGGCTGTATATAACACATATACTTGTGCAACATTTAACAAAAGAAGAAAAAAACAATTTACTAATGATTTTGGATTATATTTATATAGAGATGTTCCAAACGAGGTATTTAGATATGGTGTAAAATATTATGAGGAAGATTCGTATTCATATATGGTCGCAACAAAAGAAAAAGCATTATGTGATATGCTTTATACTATTACACCAATGTATTCACTAAAAGAATTTAAGCAACTACTATTTGATGATTTAAGAATAGATGATGAAGAATTAAACAACATGGATAAAGAATTTATATATATGATAGCACCACTATATCATGTAAGGAATTTAGATTGGCTTGTTAAATATTTGAAGGTGGAAGAATAAATGGAACAAATTATAAAGGAGTAAGCGTCAATTTAGATAACTTGAAAGCTAAATTGGTTGAATCTAATTTTATAGACAGTGAATGTGAGTTAACGATAGATAAATTAAAAGAACTTTTAATAGAAAAAATTCAACAAATAGATATTGAACAAGCAAAACAAGATGTTATACCTTTTTTAAAAGATGCAAAAAAGATAGATATTTGGAGTAAAGAATATTTTCTACAACTTGTAAAAATGTTACAATAAAATTAAACTTATAATTATTGTAAGGTTATAAGTTTTTTCTTAAATATATTGTAATAATAAATGCAAATATATAGTTCATAAGTGGACAAAAGTAGTCATTTATGATACAATATTTAAGCTAAAGGAGGAAGACTATGAAATATTTGATAATAGCATTAAAAGGAATATTACTAGGTATTGCTAGTGTTGCTATTCCTGGTTTAAGCGCAAGTACTGTTGCTATAATGGTTGGTACTTATGCCATTATGATTGAATCAATTAGTGGTATAGTAAAAGACTTTAAAAAATATTTTCCTTTTTTGGGTTCACTTGTTTTAGGATTTTTTATTGGAGCGATTCTTGGGTCCATTTCTGTAAACATTATTTATGTATTATTTCCATTACCAATAATTTTAATAATATTAGGTTCAATTATAGGAAGTATTCCATCTACTTTTATAACATTACTTCCTAAAGCCAAAAAGCCATCAAATTGGTTAACTTTTATCGCAGTGATTGCCCTAATCGTAGTTTATTCTTTTTGCCTTAAAGAAGGTAGTGCTATTGAAGTTCAAGACTTATCAGTTGGTGATTATATTCACTGGTTCATTATTGGCATAATTACATCTACAACATTAGTAATTCCGGGTATTGATTTCGCCGTTGTGTTCCTCGCTCTTGGATACTATTATGCATTTACTAATATGATATATGAACTTGTTACCTTTAAAAATGTAATTACTAATTTATCAATTCTTGGAACCTATCTTGTAGGATATGGCATTGGATCCTTCCTTCTATCTAAAATAATAAAATATTTAATGAATAAATATAGTGATGAATTTCAATTTGCTAGTTTTGCATTTGTAATTGTTGCCCCAGTAATTATTATAAAAACTTGTATTGTTGATAATCCTAATTTCCATTATAGTACATTAGAACTAATAATTGGAATAATCCTTGGCTTAATATCGTTTATTATAATATATTTATTAACAAGACTATTTCAAAAAAAGAACAAAGAAAAACAAGAAACTAGTAATGATAATGTAGAAAACAAATAAAGTTAATTCAGTACTTGAATTAGCTTTTTCCTCTTGCAAAAAGGGATTTTTTTTGATATAATGCTTGTGAGGTGTTATTATGAAATATAAAGAAGAACTTGAAAATTTAATGAATAAGTATAATTATGTTGGTATAGCCACAATGATAATGGATAATAATAACATATATACTTCTTGTAATGGATATAGTGATTTAGATAAAAAAACAAAAATTACCGAAGATAGTATTTTTAGAATAGCATCAATTTCTAAAGTTGTTGTTGCCCTTGGAATTATGAAATTATATGAAGAACATAAAGTAAATATCAAAGAAGACATTAGTGTATATTTAGGATATAAGGTTCGTAATCCTCATTTTCCAGATGCTAAAATAACACTAGAAATGTTAATGACTCAAACATCTAGTATAAGTGATGGAGCTGATGATGTTAAAGGTTATGATGGTGTAAATGGACCAAAGATGGAAATAAAGCTACAAGATATGTTAACAAACCCTAAATTTGAGTATTATTTAGATAAAACATTTAATAATGTTATGCCAGGTTCAACATTTGAATATTCTAATTTTGGCTGCGGTATTCTTGCATGTATTATTGAAAAGGTTAGTGGTATGTATTTTAGCGATTATATTAGAGAAAAAATACTACTTCCTTTAGGTATTGATGGAAGTTATAGAATATCAGATATTGTCGGTAAAGATAGAGTGGTTACATTATATGATTATGATGAAAAAGAAAATAAATTTATGCTTTCTCGTAATCTAGACTTGTTTTTGAAATATGAATATCCAAAATATTCATTAGGTGACAACTTTAGAATGGCCGCAGGAGGACTTTTTATAAGTCTTAATGATTTAGGTAAAATTATGAAAATGATGATGGATTATGGTGTTTATAAAAACATTAGAATATTTCAACCTTCAACCATTGAATTTATGAAAGAAGTACATTGGCAAGGTATAAGCGATGACCCTCAATATAAAAAGAAAGGCTTGCAGCTATTGATATTAGAAGGATATGGTGAACCTTTATATGGACATTTTGGTAATGCATATGGGTTAAGAAGTTATATGCTATTTGGCCAAACAAGAGGATATATATTCTTATGTAATGGTGCTAATTTTGGATACATTAAAGAAAAAGGAATTACCGATATTCAAGAAGATGTTTTAAATTTTATGACAAAGTATCAAGGGGATAAAAATGATTAATGAAAAAACAGTTACAAGAATTAGAGAATTTGTAAAAAATAGAAATTGGGAACAATTTCATACTAATGAAAATTTAGTTAAGAGTATTGTTATTGAATCAGCAGAATTGCTTGAGTTATACCAATGGTCGAGTGAATCTTCAAGAGTAGAAGATATAAAAGATGAAATTGCTGACGTATTAACTTATATAATTATGTTGTGTGATAAAAATGGTTACAATATGGATGAAATAATTAATAATAAATTAGATAAAAATATCAAAAAATATCCAATTGATAAATCATATGGTAATAGTAAAAAATATAATCAAATATAAAAAAGGGGTGAAAAAATGAAAATTAAAAAAAATAATTTAATAATTTTAAATAGTCTTTATTCAGCTTTTGCATTATTCCTTTTTTCTTTAATAGTAATTACGATTTTAACAAATAGCACTGATACTAGTAATATAGCACTTGTGATAACTTTCTTTGTTTTAATCTGTTTAACAGTATTAGGATTATGGCTATTACTAGTTCCTAAAGCAACAAGGGCAGGACTAGTTCTTTTAAGAGTACAAGCTATTTTAAAATATATCTTTATTATATTAATGTGTTTAGTTTTAATGTTCTTTATTTTTGCAATTCAAGATTGTGCTAATTCATTGTTCAAACAAAATACTGAAGAAATACCTAGTATTGGAAGATTTCAAGCATCATATATTTTCATTATAATAATGGTTTACGCTACTTCTTATTTTATTTTTTATAACATTATGTTATCAGTAGTAAAAAAAGACAAACCTAATAAAGCTATAATTATTATATATGCTATTCATAATATAGTTATTATCTTAACGTGCTTAGTTTTAAGTGTTTATAACATTATTAAAAGAAGTGGTTTTATTACTGAAATTGTTAATAGTTTTATAGGTGGTAATATCCCTCCTGTTGTAGGCTATATTCTAACTATAATGATGCTGTTATGCTTGCTTGCAACACTTGGTATGGCTTCATACATTTTATTAGAAAAAACCTTTAAAAAGCCATCAGCAGAATAAAAACAAATCAAAAAGTCATCAATGTCATTTGCATAATTTTGTTATATATCCAATTATAAATAAATTTTATTATTAAAAATTTTGAAAAAATATTGTAGGTTAATTTATAATGATCATTTAAACTACATTAGTTGTATTAAAAAAGCAATAATAGATTCATACAAAAATTAATGTTTGTCACAATATAAGACAAAAAAAGGGTTTGTCTATTTACAAAATAAAATATATATAGTAAAATATAGGTATCCTAGGAGGTATTATATGGAAAATAATGTAAATGTAATGGAAAACGATCAACTACAAGATGTGCATAAAAAGAATTTAGTAAGAAGAGAAAGAATTGGAAAAACATTTGGTTCTGGTTTTATGAGAACTGTTGCGATACTTCTTACAGTATTTGTATCTCTTGATTTATTTGCGGGATTTGTAAGTACTACAACGTGCGATAGTTCAATCTTTATCCAAAGTGTTAGTTGGATGGCATTAGTAGTTACTAGATTTGTTCCCAATATTATTGGTTGTATTGCAATATGGGCAATTTTTTCAACTGCTCATGGAAAACATGAAATTAATCTTTTAGGCTTTAAAACATTAAGATGTGTTATCATAGTTATGGGCATTGTTGTTGTCCTACATTTAATAGGTGGAATTATAATGCTTGTGGTAAATATAAATTATGTGATTCCAATTGAATCATTATCAGTCATAGGCACTGTAACTTTATCAATTGTAATATTCACAATATTTGAATTAATACAACTTTTGATTTACATTTTAGTTTTCGTTTCAATTGATAGTGTCATTAAAAATAAAAATGGCGAAGAACCAATGAAACTTGGTAAACTTACAAGTATTACTCTAATAATAGTAGGAAGTTTAATGGTTCTAAACTTTGTTCCTATAATTAATATCATAAACGAGATTGTTGAAGCTTTTGAATTAAGGGGCGTTGTTATATATCGAATTATATCATTTATATATCAAAATCCTTTTTCAGTTATTCTTGGTGGAATCATTATGATTTTTGGTGGTATTGTTATATTATTATTTAATAATAGTAAACAAATAGAAAAATAGTATAATCTTTTTGACAAAAATATACAAATAGTGTATAACCCTTCTTTTACAGTTGTTGTACTAAGAAAGCTTCTATGATTAATATTCAC
>CAVJDT010000056.1:0-9428 GCA_963648435.1 Bacillota bacterium | reverse complement strand
TTTTAATTATTATTATTTATAATATATATTAGATATATTAGCGGAGCTTATGGCTGAGAGGTTATGAAAATAACGACGCTTATACCTGAACTAGATAATGCTAGCGGAGGGAAATATAATATACTACTTATATATTTTATTTCTTATTTCTTTAGCATTTTCCAAATTTATTATTTAAAGGAGAATGACATGAGAAAAAATTTAATTAAATTTATTGCTGAAGTAAGTATTTTCACTGCTTTAGGTCTTGTACTTGATTTTGTGGCTGGATTAATCAGTGCCGCTATTTGGACAAATGGTGGTTCAATCACCCTTGCAATGGTACCTATTATTATTATGGGGTACAAATATGGTTTGAAAGGAGGATTAACTACTGGCTTGTTAATTGGAACTATTCAATTATTTTGGTCTGAATATCTAATAACAGTTCCACAAGTATTATTAGATTACATTGTTCCAAATGTTGTAATTGGACTAGTTGGTGCTGTCGCAAAACCTGTTCAAAACACAAAGGGTATTATACAAATATTAATAATTATTGGATCAATTTTTGTGGTATGTGCCTTAAGACTTGCTAGTCTTGTTGTTTCTGGAATGCTATACTGGGAGGCTGGATTTGGTTACTCAATCACATATAATGGTACTTACACATGTATAAGTATGATTATTTGTATGGTTGTTGTAACTATATTAATGAAGACACTACCAAAGAAATATTTAACTGAATAATATATAAATAAAAGGATTGATAATTAGAAGTGTTAATTTCTAACTACAATCCTTTTTTGTTATTTTTCTTCTAGTAATTGTTCTAGTTTATCTACTAATTCATCCATGCGATTAACCACAGCCATAAATGTTTCTTTCTTCATAAAGTCAACACCTGCATCAATTGCTTGTTCAATTGGATATTTGGAACCACCTGATTTTAATAAATTAACATACTTTTCCATTGCTTCTAGTTCTTTATTACTTACACTTTGATATAACTTAAAACTTGCTGCAAAACTTGTTGCATATTGATATACATAAAAAGGCGTGTAGAATAAATGAGGGATATATGCCCAAACATATTGTTTTACCTTTTCTTTAGTGATATCTAATCCATAATATTTCTTATATAATTCAATCATTATATTAGATAATATTTCATGATTAATTGGTTGATCATTTTCTATTAATTCATGAGCTTTTAATTCATATTCAGCAAATAATGTTTGACGGTAGAAAGTACCAACAATATTGTCTATTGCTTTTTGAATTACCATAATTTTTTCATCTTTTGTGGCAGTTGGTAATTTTAAGAAATAATCTAATAAAGCATGTTCATTAAATGTGGATGCTATTTCCGCAACAAAAATGGTATAATCTTGTATCATTGGGGGTTGGGTTTCACTAGCGTACATTGAATGCATGGAATGACCTGATTCATGAGCAACTGTAAACACACTATCAAGAGTGCCATCATAATTTAATAAAATAAATGGGTGAAGATTAACTGAACTTGATGAGTATGCTCCTGTTCTTTTTCCTTCTTGTTCATAAACATCTACAAATCCTTCTTTTAATACTTCTTTTGCTTTAGCCTTAAAATCTTCTGGAAAGTCTTGAAGAGAATTAAAGAATAATTCTTTTGCTTCTTCATATGTATATTTTCTATTTGACGATGCTAGTTCTAAAAATCTATCATAAGTGTGATAAACTTTTAGATTTAAGTATTTTTTACGTAATTTAATGTATTTTTTTAAGCCTTTATTATAATTAGAAGCAACATCAACTAAATTATAATAAACTTCTAGTGGTATATTATCACCATATAGATGTGCTTCAAGAGAGTTATTATAACCTCTTGCTTTTGCAGTTGCTTGATCAGCTTGTAATACCGTGTTATATATAGTCGCATAAGTTGTTTTATACTTTTCATATGTATTAAAAACTGCTTCAAAAATCTTTTGGCGATCTTTTGGATTTTTGCAATCTGTAATTAAAGAGCGGTAATTACCAGGAGTTACTTTAACTTTTTCTTTTGTTGATAATTTTACTTCTTCATATTTTCCATCTCCTACCGCAATACTGCTATAAAGTTCACTACCAGCACTTGTTAGTGGTGCATAAATTGATAATAATCTTTCACTGTTTTCATCTAAAATGTGAGCTGCATTACGAAATAGTTTTTCAAAATAAAACTTAAATTCTTTTAATTCAGGGTACATGCCAAGATATTCTTCTACTTTTGCTTTTCCAAGTTTAATAATTTCAGGTGATTCAAAAGATGTGATTTCACTACAAGTATAAATTAGCATTCTACATTTGGCAACGTCAGCTGCGTTTTCCACGTTCTTTTTATTTGCATCACTTTTAAGGGAAACGTATTGATATATTTTTGATGCTTCGATTTCAAATTGTTTTATTAGTAAATAATAATTTTTAAATTGTTCAGGTTCATGTAATCTTCCTTTAAAATTAGAAAATAATGTAGTGAATTGTTGTAATTTTTCAAAAGCTTGTTCAAATTCTTCTTTAGTTTTAAAATGATATGTTAAATCCCAGTTCATAAATTCCTCCTAATTAATTTCTTTTATAATTTTATCATATTCTTAAAAGATATGCATAAATTATGAGAAAAAAGATAAGATTTTTCATCTTATCTAAATTTTAAAATAAACCCAGATGAGCCGTTATCACCATGCGCCACCGCATGTTCTTCTAAGGTGGTAGACTTAAGATTACATTTTAGGATTCCTACTCGTAGCAGGCCTTCAACACCACATAATCATTGTCCCCTATGTTTTTTTGTTCGGGTCGCCAATTTTGTGAAAAAGCGAACTCCCCAGGCATTTATATTATACCATAAGTTAATACTGACATCAAGAAAAATAACCATGAAAATATTACCATTTATTTACATTTTATTTGCTAGAAAAATATGATATTTTAAAAATATGATATAATAGTGTTTGGTGATAAATATGGAAAGATATCAAGAAATAGAACGTAGTATTATAACAAAATATAGACCTACAATTTGGCGTCTATTTTTACGGGCCATTGAAGAATATCAAATGATTGAAGAAAATGACAAGATTGCTGTTTGTATTTCTGGTGGTAAAGATTCAATGTTACTTGCTAAATGTATGCAAGAATTAAAAGCCCATGGTAATATTAATTTTGAATTAGAATTCATTTCAATGGACCCTGGATACAATAAAGAAAATAGACTATTGCTTGAAGAAAATGCAAAGACCTTAAATATTCCTCTAACAATATTTGAAACGAATATTTTTAATGTTGTTAATAATATTAGTGAATCTCCTTGTTACTTATGTGCAAGAATGCGTAGAGGTTACTTGTATGCTGAAGCTAAGAAACTTGGCTGTAATAAAATTGCTCTTGGTCATCACTTTGATGATGTAATTGAAACAATATTAATGGGAATGCTTTATGGCTCACAAATTCAAACGATGATGCCTAAACTTCATAGCACTAATTTTGAGGGTATGGAATTAATTAGACCGCTTTATCTTGTAAAAGAAAAAAATATTGTTAATTGGACCAAAAGTAATAATTTAAGATTTCTTCAGTGTGCTTGTCGTTTTACTGAAAATATTGAAATTGAACATAATTCTAAAAGAAAAGAAATTAAAGATTTAATTAATAATTTACGTGGGGTTTATCCTAATGTTGATATAAATATCTTTAGAAGTGTTCATGATGTTAATTTAAATACTTTAATAGGGTATCATAATGATACAATGTCTTATAATTTTTTAGATGATTATAAAGAAAAGAAAAAGTAATTATTGAAAAAAGTATACTGCTAGTAGTAAATTTACTACCTACAGTATACCTTTTTTAATCTGTTATATCATATAGTTGGTCAATTTGAATAATTGGATTTATTTTATTATCTTTTTCCTTTATTTGTTGTGATATGTAATTTTTTAATTCACATGGTGCTACTTTATATTTAATTGGCACACTAATATCAAAAAGAACATTAGTATGAGTTTGCCCATGTACCACTCTAAAATCATGGATTGAAAGATTAGGGTCGTAATCATTAACAATTTTTAAAACCATATATTTTAGTTCTAGTGTTTTAGGATCAGTAATATCAATTGGATCCATATGAATAACTAAGTCAATGTTTTTTTCTACTCTAAAGTCTCTTTCAATATTATCAATAATATCATGTAATTCTAAAATATCACCCTTACTTGATACTTCCGCATGAATGGTTGCGAAAACTCTATTTTGTCCATATGTATGTACAACTAAATCATGAACACCAAGAATACCAGGATATGAGCGAACTTTATTACATATCATATCTTTATATTCTTTTGATACATTTTCACCTATTAATGGATTCATGGTATCTTTTAACATTTTAATACCTGATATTACAATAAAAATAGAAACAATTATCCCCATATACCCATCTAATGCAATACCACTTAAATGATAGATAACTGTACCAACAATTACCACGCTTGTCGCAATGCAATCGTTTAAACTATCTTGAGATGAAGCAATTAAGGCAGTAGAGTCGATATCCTTACCATTCTTTCGATAAAAGATGGATTGCCAACATTTAATTAAAATTGATATACTTAATATGACATAAATAATTGGGGTAATTTCTACAGCACTTGGATGTAGTATTTTATCAAATGAACTTTTAAATAATGTTAAACCAATTATTAAAATAATGAACGATACAATAACTCCTGTTAAATACTCAATACGCTGGTGTCCAAATGGGTGATTTTCATCCGCTGGTTTAGAAGATAATTTAAAACCAATCAATGTTATTATTGATGAACCAGCATCAGATAAATTGTTAATTCCATCGGCCATAATGGAAACACTACCACTAAGAAAACCCGCAAGGATTTTTATAATACATAAAACACAGTTACTAATAATACCAACTATTCCTGACAATGTTCCATATTTTACTCTAACTTTTGAATCATTTGTATTTTTGTAATCTTTAATAAATAATTTTAGTAATAATTTTCTCACGTTATTCCTTCTTTATTACGAAAACATAATATTAAAAGCCCATTTAATTATATTATGTTCATACAATATTTTCGCAATAGATTGTTCTCCTTTTTGTTCATCAGTTAATTTTAGAGTGTTGATAATCCAATTTGACATATCACCTGGTATTGACATTAAGAATGTTAAAATGTAACAAACAACACCAATAAATAATAATGCAACTAACACCCCTAAGGCAAGACCTAGTAAACGATTAGCAAGTCCAACAATTGGGACTCTATTAATATTTTTGAATAATTTTTGGGCAATAGAAAGTAAAATCATAATAATTATAAATACAATAATATATGCAATAATCGTACACACAAAGAAACTCATACCTTTTCCCATATATCTTGCTACTGTTATGGTTTCACCATCTTCTATTTCAACTTTATCTATTAGGATATTCTTAATATATTTTCTTAATGCTTGGGGGATTTTTGCATCCTCAAGTTGTTGATCTAATTGATCATTAATGAATATTTCTTTATTTTCTTTTGTTAGTTCATATTTAAAGGTTTCATCTTTTTCTATTAAATAACTTTCCGCTTTATCAGTAATTCCTATTCCCATTTTAGTAGTATTTAAGGCACTACCTATTGGTTTGCATAAAAGTGAGGCTAGAATAATAGCCACAAGTCCTTTTAAAAGACCAACAAGCAAAGCTAGAAATCCTCTAAAGTATCCAACAATACATGAAGCAATAATTATAACCAAAAATGCAATACTTAGTACATCAAACATTATTTCACGCTTCCTTTCTATTTTACTCTATTTAAATCAAACACAAGTTTACGATAAAAAGCATCACCAATTTGAAGATATCCATCCATATTAGGATGTACTCCATTTACCCCTATTAACTCTGTTGTTTTACTACGAGCATTAACTGGGGTTAAGACTGAAGGCATATTATATTCACTATCAAATTGTCCTTTAGTATCCACATAGTCAGTATATGATGAAAATTCTGGATCGTTACATAGTTCTTCTAATACTTCATTATAATAAAATGCTGAAGAAACTGTTCCGAAAGTATCGTGATATGGACCTGTTGCTCCATAGCTTGTGGCGATACCACCATTAACAGAACATATTTGAATACCAAGAAGAGTTACTTTTGCAAGTGGATATTCCTTATGTATCTTTCTTAATATTATTTTTGCATAATCAATATGGTGAGAAAAATCATGATTATAAGGAATATATAACCCATTCCATGTAAGTAATATATATATTAAATCAGGAATTCTAAATTTATTTTGTTTCATATAGTTTTTAAAACTAATGTCGTTTTTATCTTTATTCCAAAATGGATTAGTCTTTTCATATTCATATGATTCAATCTTTAATTCTTTTTGGTGTTTAGCATTGGCTACATGTTTAAGTGTTTTACCAAGGTTTGATAACATACTTACATTATTGGGGCCTCTTTTGAACTTTAATCTTGTTGCTTCAATTGTTTCAAGAATCCAAATATAACCATTACTTTGCCATAAACTATGTTGATCTTCTTCAGTCATTTGATGTTTAGTTGTAATCCAAACACTAGAGTTTAATCCAATATGATCATTTGTGCAATATGATTTCCAGGTCCATCCTCCATAGCCTTCATATCCTACTTCATGTCCTGCTACGTCTATTTTGCATGTTCCCATAAAATTCAAAACATCACCATAGTTTAATCCTTTTGGATTTTCTTCATTTAAACATACTCTAGTATATCCTACTTGTGGCCAAACGCCATTAACTGTTAAACTATCACCAACACATAAAATGTTTATTTTTCTATCTGGTTTATTTGGTTTTTCAACGATTAATGTTGTTTCTCCTTCATCTATTACATTATTATCATTATCAATTAATTGAATTTTTAAACTATAGTTTCCAACTTCATTTTCTTTTGGTGTATATGTAAAATATCTAGGATAGGGATTACCCTTAGAGCAACTAACTAAAATGTAATATTGATATGGATTATGTAATCTAATAACTCCTCTATAAAATAGTTCAAATTTATCACCTACTACTAGGTTATATTGTTTAGCTAAATATATATACTTCATCTTTTACTCCTCTTCCTTTATACGCTTATTTTAAAACGAAGTGATATAAGTTATCTTATATCACTTTATCCTTGCTATTCTGTATAATTCCATTTAACTGGACGATTACTCATATTCCAACCAGTTTCCCAAGTTGATGGTTCTACAGGATGTTCTACATATATTGTAGCACTACTACATGAATAACAAGCCCCAACCTTTACCGTTACTACTGATTTTGGAATATATATTTTTTTAAGTTTAACGCACCATGAGAATACATATTCTCCAATGTATATTACATTTTCAGGAATAATTATTTCTAATAAACTAGAACACATATTGAAAGCATTACCTTTAATTTCTTGTAATGATTTAGGTAATGTAATATGTTCAAGAGCACTACACTCTCTAATTGCGTATTCACCTATTATTTGTAAAGTATCAGGTAAATTTAATTCTATTAAACTAGTACATTCAGATAATGCATATTTTTCTAATGTATGAACACCACTTGAAATAGTCAATTTTGTTAACGCTTTGTTACCCTTAAAACATGCACCACCAATTACTTTAACTTCTACACCATTAAGTGAGCTTGGTGTTGTAATCTCTGTTTTATTTCCATAATAATTGCTCAACACTAATTCATCATTTTGTGTGAAATATTCATATTCACCATCAAGTACAATACTTTCAATATCAACGCCTAAATGGATAAAAGTATGTTGCTCATCGTACCATGTTTTATTCCAATCATTATTTACTTCATTTGCTTCTAAATAAATAACTTTTACATTACGTAGTGCATATGCTTCTATTTCTTTAACACTACTTGGCATAATTACTGTAACAAGTGATGCAGCTTTATAGAATGCTGCTTCTCTAATTGTTGAAACCGTATTTGGAATTACTACTCTAACTATTGTTTTATTTTCATAAAAGGCTTGTTCACCAATTTCTAAAACTGGTAAGTCGTTGTATTCACTTGGAATTACTATATTTGTTTTGTTACCAGTATAACCAGTTATACTATAGCCTTCACCATTAGAAAGTTTTTCGAAAGTATAGTCTTCTAAATTTATTCCTTCAACCACTTGAATTGTAACATTGCATTTAAATGATCCATAAGTAATTTCTAATTCATGAGTGCCTACTTCATTTACTTCATCAAGTCCACTTGTGATCATATCTTCATTTACTTTTATAACAATAACTGAACCATCGCTATATGTAATAGTTATACGTAACTCACTTGCATCAAATTTATTTTCTACAAATACTTTATTACAATCTTCACTTACTTCAACGCTTCTAATAGTTCTTTCTGTAATTTCAATTTCAACTTCACATTTAACATTTTTATATGTTATTTCTAAAATATGCTTGCCTGCTTCATTTACTTTGTCAAGGCCTTTTGTTATCATTTCTGATGTTACCGCTACTTTATCAGTTGTTTTATCACTATAATTTACATTAATCACAATTTCACTAACATCAAATTCATTAATCATAAAAGTGAAATTTGATTCTTGATTAACAGTTATACTTGTAATTTCTTTATTTGGTGTACAACTTGCCATTAAACAAATACCAAATAGTACTACAAAGAAAAATGCTTTATTTAATTTTGTCATAGTATACCTCGCTTTTTATTTCACATATTATTGTACCATTATTTATCTTTTTTCGCAACCCTTTGAATAATTATACTATAATTATAGTTTTGTTTCTACTTCTTCCCATTCATTACATATATATTCTTCTATGACTTTTCCTCTACACATAAGTTTTAAAATGTCTCCTATTAAATCTCTACGCCATTAAATTAATTTATAACATTGTGAAGTTATACAATAATACACCCATGTTTCATCATACATGAGTTTTATTTTCAAAAATTGATTTAAATTTTTATGTTAAAAGGTAAGTCTACTTTTTGAAATAAACTCACCTAATTTTTAATTTAAATATCTTTTTTAACAATTGTAATTAATTCTTCAATTGAAGGTAATTCATTTTGCAAGTTTTCTGGTAAGTAATCTTTAATTCTGTATTCATTTACCCCCATTGGTTTATTCATATCTCTTAGAGTATATTCAGCAACAACATTATTTTTATGTCTACATAATAATAAACCAATTGTTGGATTATCATTTACTTCTTTAACTTGTTCATCAATTGCAGTTAAGTAAAAACTTAACTTACCTGCATATTCTGGTTTGAATTCGTCAATTTTTAATTCTATAACAACATAACATTTTAATTTAATATTGGAACAAAGTTAGAGTTATCACTCTAACCCAAACACTTAATGTTTCTTTTAAAAGA
>CAVJDT010000055.1:0-9717 GCA_963648435.1 Bacillota bacterium | reverse complement strand
TTTTAACTCAAGACTTTTTTTGGTATCAACCACAAAAATGGAATTTCCTTATTAATAAAAAGCCAAAGAGGTATACTTTTTGGTTTTTTCTATTTATGATTATATAATATCTAATGCTTTAACAACTTATTGCGTTACTTAAAACAATATTGTTTAATGTTAACTAATCATATAAAGCGTTTTGTCTTTAGTATGATTACTATATCCTTCTTTTTCTTTAACACCATAAGCAGTAGCTAAACAAACTAGACAATATTTATTCTTTTTTAATAAGACTAGATAATATTCTCTTTCACCATATTCAATATAATCATAATATGCTTTTGTTGGTTCATAACGTTTTTCTAAGCGTTTTAATAATTTTTGTCTATTTCTTCCATATTATAATTTAGTTTTAAATCTTTGGGAATCATTCCAAGCAAAAACGCACTATAAGACGATAATTGTCCTGATAACTTAGCTTCTATTTCCGCACTATCATAAGTCTTAATTCCATCTACATATTTGTAATGTTCAACAATATATATTTTATCTACTTCTTTATAACTGACTGTTTTAGTATAATCATTTATACTCGCTACTTTACAAAAGAATTCATTTGCTTTTTTGATGCACTCTTCCTCGTTTAATACTGCTTCACTTTCTGCACTTGTTTTTATACCAAATATATATGCTAAGCTTTCCATGTTGGGTTACTGAAAATGAATTACCATCTACATCACGATAATTATCAAAATAATAGTAATCAAACATTTTAATTTATGTACTAGTATATTTTCCCCTTATTACACCTATATTAGTCTGAACATCTATATAACCTTTTGGTTTATCTTTATAGGTAGATGATAATAACCATTTTTTATACCATTTATTATCAGCTGGTTTTTCTTTAGTCTAATGAATTGAATATGAAACATCTAACATTTCTATTTTCATTTCTTTTTTACAATAAATAAGCAAAGTGCTATACATAATAATATTTTCTTCATTTCTACACCTCCTTATTTAAAGTTTATATTTTTTTACTGTGGTGACTCCTAGCCTACTATCTCTTTGATGATTCTTTTTAAAACTAGACAGATCTTCATTTTAATTATCCTCCTTTTTAAACGCAAAAAACCCTCTTGTTTCTAAGAGAGTTTGTTTATTTTGTGCAATATATATTATAATGGTGTTGGCACTTCATAGGAAGTGTATTGTGTATTTGTTTGTTGTTACCTTTAATATGCCATAGAGAAATAATTACCACAAGTAATGTGCTTTATTTGAACTAATTATGTTTTTAATACGTTCTTCTTAAAATAGCTTGACAGAGATTTTGAAGTTCCTCATAAGTTTTAATTGATACTATCGCAGCACGATATTGTTTAGTCATTGGTATTTGTTTTAAATACCATGCGGCATGAGTTCGCATTTCAATCATTGCGATATGCTCACCTTTAATAGCTATTAGTCTTTTTGCATGTTCTAGTATCATCGTAATAACTTCTTCAATTGCTGGTTTATTAATAACAGTTCCGCTTGTAAAATAAGTATTTAATTCTTTAAATATCCAAGGATTACCAAGACTAGCACGACCTATCATTAAGGCATCAACATTTGTTGTTTCAATCATTTTTATGGCAGATTCTATTGATTTAATATCACCATTACCAATAACCGGAACTGTGGATGCTTCCTTTACCATTTTTATATAATCAAGGTTAGCAGTACCATTATAAAAATCTGACCTTGTTCTTCCATGTATCGCAATAGCATCAACTGAAGCAAGACAAGCGAGTTTTGTTACTTCATCACAATTAATATTATTATGATCAAATCCTGCTCTTATTTTGATAGTTACTGGTATGTTAACATTTTCCTTTAGGCTTTTAACAATATCATATATTTTTTGTGGCTCTTTAAGTAAAGCACTACCTGCCCCATTTTTAACAACTTTATTAACTGGGCATCCCATATTAACATCGATAATATCAACATTTGTATGTTCTAATATTAGTTTCGCCGCAGCAGTGATTGTTTTATAATCACTACCAAATATTTGCATAGATAATGGATGTTCATTTTTTTCTATTTCAATCATTTTAAGAGTTTTTTGATTACCATAAGTTAATCCTTTATCACTAACCATTTCCGCATAAACAAGTCCTGCTCCCATTTCTAAGCAAATAGTACGAAAAGCCGATGTAGTAACACCAGCCATTGGCGCGAGTATAAGATTATTTTTTAATTCTAGGTTTCCAATTTTCATTAGTTCCTCCATATATAGGTTCCATCACATATTTTAAGAGCTGTGCCTTCCATAATTATTTCATCGTTTTTAGATTTAGTTAAGATTAAATTATCTAAGTCCATTACTACTTTTATGGTGTTATTACCTTGTTTAAATTTATTAGTGATTACAAAAGAAGCAGCAGCACCTGTTCCACAAGCTTTTGTGAAACCGACTCCCCGTTCATAAGTTCTTAAGTGTATTTCATTTGGATTAATAATTGAAACAAAATCAACATTAATGGCATTTTTAAATAATGGATGATTTGATAAGTAATGACCTATTTCTTCAGTTATTATGGTAACATCATCAACATATATAACTAAATGTTTTACGCCAATAAAAACAGCATAACATATATATGTGTTACCTTGATAACTAAGTTCTTCATTTAAGAAAACTTGATTATAAGTCTCTATTTGTAATTTGGTAGTATCAAACGATGCTTTGCCCAAATTAACTTTAAATAATGGTTTTTGAAAATCTTTGACTTCTACTTTCATTTTACCTACATCTGTTAATACTTCAAAACATGAAGTTTTAACAAGTTCTTTTTCTAGTAAATATGCACTTAAGCACCTTAACCCATTACCACACATAGTTCCTGTAGAACCATCTTGATTATAAAAGTTCATTTTGATGTTGGTCGTATCTAAGTTGATAAAGCCATCGGCACCAACCCCAGTGTTACGATTACAAATATCTTTTGCAAGTTTTTGAGCATCGTCTTTAAAGTTTTCAACGATAATAAAATCATTACCACAACCATGGTATTTTGAAAAGTTTATAATTTTCATATTACACCTAAATAACATAAAGAACTGCACATTTTAGATATATTGATTCCTCTTCAGAAAGTAACATGGGATGATCGATTGATTGAAATCTAAAATCTAAAAGTCTTACTTGTCGCTTACTATCTAAAGCTGCATCTTTAATCATTTCTAAAAATAATTCTTTTGTCATATTCATTGAGCATGAAAATGTTAATAAAACTCCACCAGATTTTATCATTTTAAGAGCTTGTAAATTTATTTCTTTATACCCACGATAGGCTTTTTTTATTGTATCTTTGCTTTTAGTAAATGCGGGGGGATCTAATATTATTACATCAAACTTTTGATTATTTTCATTATTTCTTAGATAATCGAAAACATCACTACAAACTACGCTTATATTGTCAAAATTATTAAGTTTAGCATTATTTGTAATATCATTACATGCTTTTTCACTAATGTCTACTGCGACAATTTCTTTAGCTTGATATGCGGCAGCATGCAAGGCGAAACCTCCCGTATGAGAAAAACAATCTAAAACGGTTTTATTTTTTACATATTGTTCAAGTGATTTTCTATTCATTTTTTGGTCTAAAAAATAACCTGTTTTTTGACCATTTTCAATATCAACTAAAATCTTAATTCCATTTTCTTCAATTAAAACTTTAGGATTAAACTTTCCATATAGAACGCCTTTAAATTCCTCTAATCCTTCTTTATGTCTAACTGGTACATCACTACGTTCATAAATGCATTTAGGATTGAAGATTTTAACTAAACTATTTATAATCCAATCTTTATGTTTATCCATACCAAGAGATAAAACTTGAATAACTAAGGTTTCCGCGTACTTATCTATGATTAAACCAGGCATATAGTCTGCTTCACTATACACAACGCGGCAATTATTTTCAAGTTGAAGGTTTTTACGCATTTGCCATGCTTTTAAAATTCTATTATAAAAGAATTCTTCATTTATTTCTTCTTTAGTTGTGGTAAGCATTCTAACAATAATCTTACTATTGGTATTTAAGAAACCAAGACCAATAAAAGTATTGTTATATGCGTATACTTCACACACTTCACCTGATACAATGTTACCTTCAAATTTCCAAACTTCATTAGAAAAAATCCAAGGATGTCCTTTAATAATTCGCTCTTCTTCATTTTTATTTAAATATATTTTCATAATCATCCTACCTATATATTATTATTTTCAATATACTTTATAGCTTTTTTAAGTATTTTTTTATCATCTTCATATGTAACATTTGAAACAGCCTCATATATATCAACCCATTTAGCTGCTTTTAGTTCAGTTTCTTGAATAATATAATTATCACTTTTGGAGATGGCAATAAAATATATTACATCTTTTAATACTTCTGGTTTAGGACTATATGTAGTAATTTCTCTAAATCTTGTATCAAGCGCCACATCTAAATTGGTTTCTTCTTTTATTTCGCGAAGAGCTGTTTCAATTTCAGTTTCATTATTTTCAACATGGCCTTTAGGAAATGACCAATGTCCACCTAACATTTGAATTAATAATGTATCAACTCTATTATCTTTTTTTCTTATTACAATTGCACCACATGATTTTTCAAATGTCAATGTTGTCACCTCTTTCTACTTTTTCCATAGTATTATATCATATTTTTTTTATTTATAATGGATAGAAACCTTTAATTGTTGTTTTGTTAAAATGATAAGAAAAGATTCCATCTTAAATCCCCCCACCCACAAGTTACAGAAGCTTAAGGCTGCTCCGATCAAGGCCTGACCTGGTTCACGCTGGAACCTTGGATGAAGGTATTTAAAATGGAATCTTCAGTAGTATTATATACTTATTCTTTATTTTTGTCAACCAAGGAACTATCTTTTTTTCTTAGTTCTTGGAAAAACTTTTTTATTAAGGTGCTACTTTCTTTATCTAAAATATGGGATGTAACTTCTAGATGATGGTTAAGGTTAGGGATGGTAGAAACATTAGTTAAACTACCTAAAGCACCAAACTTTGGCTCACTAGCTCCATAGCATACTCTTTTCATTCTAGCTTGAATAATAGCTCCAGCGCACATTAAGCAAGGTTCAAGGGTTACGTACATTGTACAATCATCTAATATCCAGGCTCCTAGTTTTTTACAAGCCTTTTGGATGGCAATGACCTCAGCATGACCAAGTACTGCTTTTTTACTTTGCCTTTCATTATGCGTTCTTGCGATAACTTTATCATCTTTTACAATAACTGCTCCTACAGGCACTTCACCTAAAGCATATGCTTTTTTGGCTTCAGTTAATGCAATGAGCATATATTTTTCATCATTTGTTTTCATACATTTTATGTGGTACTTGATGACAATGACGGCATCTTGCCTCATATTTTTCAGAAGCACTAACTAATATAATTGGATCATCATAGTCTGCAGGGTGACCATCAATTATCCTTTGAGTTCTTGTTGCGGGGGCACCACAAACTTGACAAATAGCTTGTAATTTAGTAACATACTCGGCTCTAGCAAGTATTTCTGGCATAATACCAAATGGTTCGCCCCTAAAATCCATATCAAGCCCAGCTACAATTACTCTAACCCCACTATTTGCTAATCTTTCAATAATGTTAATTAACCCACGATCAAAAAATTGAGCCTCATCAAATGCTACCGCGTAAGGTAGTTCATTGATGTAGTCTAAAATCTCACTAGATGAGGAAATAGGAATTGAATCAATTCGTTTATTAGAATGTGAAACAACCGCTTTTTCATCATAGCGATTATCAATTTTTGGTTTAAATACAATTATTGATTTTTTTGCATAATGAATTCTATTTACTCTTCTTATTAATTCTTCAGTTTTACCAGCAAACATACTGCCACAAATAACTTCAATCCAACCATCTTTACATTTTAAATCCATATTACCACCCACCTTTATATTGGAATATAATACTATATTTGACTTTTTTTCTCAAGTAATATAATTATTTTTTATTTTTTTTAAGTATTCGACAAAATATGACACACTTAGACAATCAAATGTGATATACTTGTTGCAAAGGAGACTAACATATGAATGAAATGAAAAATACACTTACATTTTTTAAAGAAGGTAAAATTGATTTATGGGAATTAAATGATACTATTTATTTTCATAGCATTCAAGACCCTACTTTTAATCAACAATTATTTAATTTAATTAAAGATGATGAATCTGATTTAAGCTTATTAGTTACTTTACTTTTGTGGGTTAACCCTAATAGTATCTTACAAAACCCCAAAAATGATGTAACCCCTTTTACACATTTTCTTAAAACTTTAAGAGATACAAATTCTAAATTTTTTGAACAAGAAATAAAATGGTATTTAACCGATAATAATCATTTAGTATTTGAAAAAGATAATCTATTATTTATTATTAATAATACTAATAATGATATTGTTTCTGAGCTTCCTGATAATTTCATGCATACTAACCTTTGTTGTGAAAACTGTAATGAAGAAATTTATGTATCTTCTTCTTTAGAAATACCTACAAATACCTTTTATATATTAAGTGTTATTAAATAGTTTTTAAATACACTTATCAAATTTTATAAAGAGAGATGTTTTTCATCTCTCTTTGTTATTAAAAGTTATTTATACTATATTATCGTTAATAAAATACGTATTTCTACTCTAGAGTTTAAAGTATAATTTCCAACTATTACAACAGTTCCTATTCCCGATGAAGTAATCTGTCCCCACGAATCCATACTTACTTCTATATCACTAATTTTTTCAATGTGCCATTCATAACATTGAATCCATGCATATGGACTGTTTGTACTATTTAATCCTAGTTTATACGTACCATTTTCTAATGAAAATGAATAATTTGCAGTAGAAGTAATTTCTATTTGGGTATCCATCGTTTCTTTTTTAATAACAAAAGTCTTTCTATAAACATTTCTTGGATCTTCTTTTTGTATGGCATATATTGTTACTTCAGTATCTTGAGAAACTTGTTTAGCTAAAACTGTCCCATAATTGCTCACAATCGCAACATTTTCATCACTTGAATACCAATCATATTCTAATCTTGAAATTGGTAGTAATAATTCAAAATTTATTCTTAAATATATACATCTAGTAAAACCTTCTGTTATAGTATTACCACCATATGTTCCATTATTAAATTTTACTTCACTTCCTAATTCATATCCTTCATTTATAGCTGGATCAGTTACTAAAACATTATCAATGTCATTTTCTCTATTTACAACTCTTTCCAATGCGAAAGATACTGTAACTTTGTCTTCATTTCCAAGATATCCAAAATAATATGTTCCAGGCTCTAGTATTAAGCTAAATTCTGGGCACCTATTAGAATTAGTAATACTTCCACTTAGTATGTTCTCTAAATAATATTTATTTGTTTGTTCATTGTATCTCTCTTTTAAGCCAAAAACGCTTATATCTTGTGAAAGCACACTATACATTAATGCATCTAAAACTATTAAACTTTTGTGACTAATTACTACTTTTTTAACTTTTTCTATATCAGTTGTTGAAAATAGCTCACCATATATATCTTGTTCTAGCTTATTTGTCAACTCTAAATCATAAAAATCATCATCTTGTGTTATAGAAAAACTAATATCAGTATATGTGGTATTTGGCATTTTAACTTCTATATAAAATTGACCATTGGATGGCAAATACACACTTACTTCATTATTAGTTCTTGGTGAATTATTTAGACTAAATAAATTTTCTAACTCAACGCTTCTATTACTAGAATCATATATCTTAATACAATCATTTGGATAGTTTATTGAACCTTCAGAATTTATCGCATTAACTGTAAATTTAAATACACCTTTACCCAAAGTATTATTAAAAATTAGTATTTTCTTTTTAAATGCATTTACATCATAATGAAAATGACTATTAATATCATTGTCTTGCATAGTTACTTCACATTCACTTGCTAAATATTTCGGTTTGATTATGGAATTAATAGTAAATTCAGTGTTATCATCTATTGGCATGACTTGAATATAATACTTCCCTTTATTAAAGTATCTGTCAAAAGTTATAACATTTTTACCATCAATAGCACTTGAAGTAATAGAATATAGTGTTTGCCCAATACAATTAAATAAATTAATTTTATAGCCATTATCACCACTAAAATCAAAATTATAAGTTTTAGCACAATCTACATTCAATTCATAAACTTTATCAAGTTTTGAATTTTCACTTAATCTTAATAAGCAAGCATTATCATAAATAGTAGAACAATTCAAGTTATTATCATTTGTATCATATGTAATATAATAAATTGAACTATTATATATTTCTGGATACTCGTATTCAGTACCATTTATACTATACTCGTGATGCCAACTAGCATCGTTACTAGGATTTCCCATATATTTTAAAATTGCCGAATTACCTGGTTTATGATACCAACATTTATCAATTTTATCATATTTCATAAAATGAAAATCATATTCTCCAATCCTAACACATATTAAATCCTTACCATCTAAATTGCTAGGTATTGAAGTATGATATTCTACATTTTGATAACCCAAAATTTGAAGTTCATTTACCACCAATTGAGTTGTTTGAACAATACCTAAAGAAACAGACCAATCAATATCAAGTAACTTTCCAACATTCAATTTGTTAGTCGATAAAAATTCACTATTCACATCTATTCTATCTATCGCAAAAGCATAACAATTATACTCACTAAATATCGCATAATAATCTCCATTTGAACTAACCCATTCTCCGTTTTTATATACCAAACTTTCTCGCAATGAGGATATAGGACGTTGCACGTGAAGCATTGATACATTACCAACAAATGAATCCCTACTTGCTTTAAATGCATTTCTAACATTTTCTATAAATATATTTAAAGTAGCCGAATTAAACGCAAATGGGTAATTTTCATCTGACTTCAAACATGTAAATATACTATTTAAGAATGTTGAAAACGACTCTTTTTCTAAATATTCATCTGGAACATCAACATTATTATCCGCTAAAAACTGAATTTGTCTAGCATACCCTATTTCTGACAATTTTTCTGCTTTAATTTTTGCATGTTTACTGCTACCTACTAATACTACTAAAGTTAATACACGAATACTATTATTTTAATTTTTTTCATTTTTACCTTCCTTAATTTTATTTAATTTATTTTCAATATACTCTCTAGTTACCTCTTGATACTCACTATTTACTTTAGGAAATGAGATTGATACAATTAGTTCAGCGGTATAGGCTCTTACAAATTTATCATGATATTCATCAACAGCATCAAGCGTAAGCTCAAGTATTGCACATCCAACTATGTGACCTTCTTCTTTTTGAATAATTACAACATGGGCATATTGAAATATCTCAGATTCATATGGATCGCTACCATCTCTTACATCTCGATTAATGGGCTTCCAACCAACTATATCATTAGATATAGTGAAATCATTTATTTCCTTTTCAAACTCACCAGAAATGCGGGTTACTTCAATACCACCATTATCACAAAATGCATCATATTTATATTGCTCACCATTATCTTTTAGCATAATTTGTAGTCTATTAACACCTTGTGCATGTGAAAAATACGGAGCATAATCTTTTATGATTTCGCTGTTTTCTTTTTCTACAATTT
>CAVJDT010000054.1:0-9737 GCA_963648435.1 Bacillota bacterium | reverse complement strand
ATTGAACACCTGTATTGGTATTTTTCTTTGAATCCTTTTTAGGTTCTGTCTTCTTTGTTGTATCTGTTTTTTGTGTTTCTTCAGTTTCCGGTTGTTTTACTGTAGTATCCTTATACGCAAGCACATACGTACTAAATTGATTTGTTTCAAAAGTAAATGATTTTGTTTCTTCATCATACTTTCCTTCAATCGTAACTACTTTTCCATCACAATATCCAATCGCATAGTATCTACGCTTTACATTACTATTCGTATTCACCATAGTATCAGGAACATTTACTGAAGCACTAATCTTACCAGAAGTTGTTTTGATTATCTTGGCATCCTTATATAAATTAATATCTACATATTGATCGCCTACTGTATAACCTAACTTCTTAGCTGTCTGTTGAACAGTAGATTTAACCTCACCAGAAACACTGCTACTTACATCAGTAATCTTCAACGAAATATTTAAAGTAGAACCAGATTTTACTTTTTCCAATTCCTCTTTAGTAATATCTCCACTAGCGATTAAAGAATCAATCAAATCACTATTTGTTGAAACAATAGAACCCTTACCATAATCCTTCTTTGTCTCTTTTTGATCTTCTGTTTTCTTAACCTCATCCTTATAAGCTAGAACATAAGAACCAAATGTATTTGTTTCAAAAGTAATCGAATTTGTCTTTTCATCAAACGCACCTTCAATACTAGTATCACTACCAACAACATAATATGTACGTGTAATATTACTATCTGTATTTACCATAGTTTCAGGAACACTTACAGAAGCACTCACTTTACTAGTTGTAGAATCCATTCGTTTGGCATTCTTATATAAGCCAACATTTACATATTGATCACTTACTGTATATCCAGACTTATTAGCTGTTTTTTGAATGGATGTTTTAGTCTCATTAGAAACACTGCTACTTACATCTGTAACCTTTAATGAAATATTTAAAGGCTTTCCAGATTTTACTTCTTCTAATTCTTCTTCCGTAATATCTCCACTATCGATTAAAGAATCAATTAGATCACTATTAACAGTCGACTCATTACTATCTAGAACTATTGTTCCTTTACCATAAGTAACCTCAGTCTCTTTTTGATCTTCTGTTTTCTTAACCTCATCCTTATAAGCTAGGGCATAAGCACTAAAACGATCTGTCTCAAAAGTAAAGGAATGACTCTTTTCATTATACTTACCTTCTAGACAAGTAACTCCTTCACCCTCATGATAACGAACCATAAAGTAAGTACGATTCAAATTTGAATCCGTATTAATCAAGTTATTAGGAACAACAACACTAGCTTTTACTTTACCAGAAGTTGTAGTAATCGCAGTTTTATTTAAATATAGACTAATATCTAAGAATTGATTACTAATCGTTAATCCAGATTCACTTGCCTTATTCATCATACTTGATTTTGTTTCACTAGATAAACTACTACTTACATCCGTAACATCTAATGAAACATTTAAGTTAGAACCATTATAAACATTCTTCAAATCTTCAGCACTAATAGATCCACTTTGAATCAACATCTCAAGTAATTCTGACTTACTTGTTTCTAGTTCAGCTTCACCATTCACAGCTACAGTAGCCTTACCTTCACCAAGTTCAATCTTACCATCTGTTGTTTCTTTCATATTATCTGTACTAGGAGCAACTACATAACTTACTTCTTTTGTACCAGTAAAGTTACCAGTACCCGTAACAGTCAATGTATATGTACCAGCCTTAGTCGCCTTATTACCACTTACAGAATATGTAACATCCATATCATCAAGCTTAACTGATTTAACTTTCTGTGTCTGTTCAGAACCAGAGTAAACAAGTGCACTTCCTAAAGTAACAGTAGCCTTAGAAATCGATTTAGGACTTACTTCAATATTAACCTTTTCAGAAACACTACTATAGTTACTATTTTCTCCAACAGAAACAGTAATTGTAGCACTACCTTTACCAACAATACTTACAGTACCATCTTTATTTACAGTAGCAACTTTTTCATCTGAACTAGAATAAGTAATTGTTCCTTCTGTTTCACTATTCGCACTCAATTTAAAATCTGCATCCCCATAAGTTTTATTGTAGGTCAACGTATCCACAACCAATTTATGAGAAGCCTTCTTTACAGTAATTGTTAATGAAGTAGAAGCAGCATTATAGTTTTTAGTTTCAGCAGAATTCACAGTAAGAGTGGCACTACCTGCACCAACAATCGTTACCATTCCATCTTTATCAACTGTAACTACATCCTTATCAGAACTTGAATAAGATAATGTACCAGAGTCAGACTTAGTAATATCAAGCTTAAACTCTTTATCACCATACGTCTTTTCACTAACAGCACTAATACTTAAGTTAGGATCCGCCTTCTTAATAACGAATTTAGAAGATGTTTCACCTAGTGAATAATTACTATCACTAATAGTAGCCGTTACTGTATATGTACCTGCATTAGTAGGAACTTCTGTAGAACCATCATACTTTAATGTAACAGTTGGATTATCATTACCAACTAAACCATTTAATGTAGCTGTTGCAGGAGTTATTGTTTCACCATACGTACCACCATTAAGAGTAATTGTAGCTGTAATCGGTTTCGCATTAATCTTAGCAGTTGTTTCTTTTTGAGAATGATCTGTATCAAGAACATAATTATCTACATCATGTCCACCAAGAACTAAATTACTAAGTGTAACTTTACGCTCACCCACATCTTTACCATCAAATGTACCTGTTGTACGAACAGTAAGATCATCCCCTTTTACAAGGCCATCAAACTCAACTTTACTACAATCAATCGTAGCATCTGTATTTCCATCATACTCTTTATCTGAAGCAGTAATACCACTTATCTTAACGGATTTCTGAGCTATCGTTACTTCAACAGACTGTTCTTCTACGCCATTATAGTTATCATCACCATCAACCTTATATTTAACAGTATACGTACCCGTATTCTTAGCTGTAGGAACATCTTTAGACCATTCACCATCATTTACCTGATACAACAATGTAGCACCAGTTGTAGATCCAGAAACCAACTTTTGATCTTTACCATTATAAGTAAGAGTATTTACACGAACATCAACACTAGGTGTTGCCTTTGAAATTGTAAATTCTGTGACTGCACTACCACTCGCATAACCATCTGTCTTTTGAACATCTGTCTTTACATAGTAAGTACCCGCATTTGATGGCTTTCCACCATCCTTTTTTGCGCCATCTTTAGAAGTCGTTTTCTTTGTACAATCTGCATCTGTATAGTAAGTATAAACAACATCACCATTACCAGGATTACTTGTATCACTAATACTTGGACTGGTTGCATCTTCTCCATATGTCCATCCATTCATAGCTGTAGATACTGTGATGGATTGAAGCAATCGGACCGTATCTTTATTTATTTTAATGAGTGGACGCACTTTTGCGGTTACGCTATTTGCTGGCCACCAGTCTGCATAAGTTCCTTCAGCACGATATGCTCCATAATTTCTTTCTGTTGCACTAGTCCAATAGTAGTCATATCGATACCAAGGCTTATCGCTGTTAATCGCATGAGAATCAGGTCTTCCCATTGTGTCATCTGAAAACCAAGCAAATCCAGGAAGTGTTGAATCTACGATTCCTATTCCGTATTCAGATTTCAACATTTGCCCATATTCATCCGCGTATTTTTTTACATATGATCGACTAAAATAAACGTATCTAGCATCACCAAATTGAACCCAACTTGGATTATCCGATTGCTTTCCAGCTTTGCCATCAACTATTTCTAAACCTTTTAATGCAAATAAAGAAATATTGTTACTAGTATCAAAGCCTACAACATAAAATTGTTCCGTTCCAATATCAACAATATCACCCTTATTTAATTCACCATTTGAATCTTGATCATGCCAAACAACATCAGGACGAGACTTAATAGTAATATCAATCGTTGTAGTTAAATCTACATCATTCGCATCAATATTATCAGGAAGAGTAATACTACCTTCTAAAGTCACATTTTGTTCTGTTGTTTTTGTAGGATCATAACTACCTGATTTTGGATTTTCTGTATCCCATGTAACATCAGCTTCTATTTGATTATCACTATCTACTAAATTCAAAGATACCTTATTAGGCAAATTCATCGCAGAATATTCCAATCCATAAGTTGTAATAATTGAATCAGGAGTCACAATACTCTTTAATTTACCTTTTGAAATCTCAAAATCTTTACTAATTGTCTTTTCACCAACAGTCATTTTAACTGTATATTTACCAGCATTCGTTGGGGCATCTGATGTTTCATCATAAGTTGTACCATCACGCCCAACATAAGTAACTGTGCATTCAGTTCCCGTCGCATACGTAATATTATTCACAACAATATCACAAGGTTCACCATTATAAATTGTATCCTTCGTATCAAATTTAGCTATTAAACCTTTTGAATAAACACAATCATCAGAAGAAGTACATTTTGCGGTAATAATATCTTTATCATCATCCGCAGTATAACTCCAATTATGAGTATGTTTCCAAATCTTTAAACATTTATTTGTTTCATCATAATTAATTGAATAATTACTATCCGCCGAAGTTACTCTTTTCAACAATGTCTCAGACACATTATTTTTTGTGATTTGTCGAACATCACCATCTTCTAGAGTACCCTCAACACCAACCCGAACTTTAAATTCATCATTTTTTACAAGCTCATCTGCCAACGTAAATGTAGCCCCTTTGGACAAAGAAATATCATGATATGGAGATGTTATATTATTGAAAGTTGTATTCTTTCCTTCAATTTCAACATTACCATCTTTTTTTACATATATTGCTCGTTGAACACTATTAAAACTACAATTGATAGCCTTTATATATTTTGCACATACATTAATCCAACTATCATCTTCCGTTTTACTAAAAGTACAATTATTTAAAGTTAATAATTGTGTGCAACTTTCAAAGGCTTGTATCTCACCACCATAATTTCCTCCATTTAAAGTAACTTTAGTATCACTAGAAATGTTTATTCCATGAGACAGAGTATAATCTGATCCATTATCTTTTTTCGCATTAACAGTCAAATTTCCTGCATTCTCAACAAAGATAAAGGCATCAATTCTATTATTTAGATGGCCTAAATCTACATCTTGCGATTCACTTTGTGAAGTTGAGCAAGTAATATTACCTGTAACATTTAAAGTAACATCTTCTGTCGTATTAATAATAATCGGATAATATAAACCTTTATATTCTCCACCATTCAAATTATACGTACCACCCTTAGTAATGGTTAATGTTTCAGATGTTGGACCAATTGAATTTGTGATTTCAAAATCTGCACTTGTCGTTATTCCACCAAGTTCTACATAAACTGTATATTTACCAATATCCGTTGGAGGAGTTGTACTTTTCTCATATTTTGTATCTCCTCTTCCCTCATAGTAAAATTCACTAGGCTTTGCTCCAGTAATATTTGTAATTTCATTATAAAAATGCACTTTATTTGAATCATAAGGCTTCGCAGTATAATTAGAGCTTTCTGCCCATAAAGAAGCTCCGTAATTATATTTGCCATCACCCTCAGAATATATACAATCTGAATCAGCACAATAAGCAGTAATGCCTGACATATCTTCACCAGCAGTTACACTATCATTTCCGCCCAATTTATATTTCCAAGTATGTGCATGTTTCCACAAATAGACGTACTTATTTGTCGCATCATAATTTACTGAATAATCGTCATTCATTGAAGTGATATATCTCACCACAAGCCATGAATAAATGTCACCATTACTATTGGCGATTTGAACTTTTGAGTTATCACTTAAAGTTTGATTAATACTCACCTTTAATGCTTTTTCAAGATTCCAAAATGAATCAACTGTAAATGTGGCACCATTTTCTAAATATATATCACTCTTATTATCATTAAATTTATTCGAATTCTTTAAAAGAGCATTTCCATCTTTAGAAACAAATAGAGCCTTATTAAAATTTTCAAATGTACAACTTGACACTTCCATATTCTTGGCAACAACACCATATCCATTACTACTTGTATTATCTTTAATTGTACAATTATTCAAAGTAATCTTTTGATCGTTATCTACATTTAAAATCGCATTCTTTGAAAGACCATTTGCCGAATATGTACCGCCTTGCAATTCAACACTTGCACCAGAAGTTGAACTTACATTCAACAAAGATCCAGCAGTTTCACGTGTTATTGTGTAATTATCTGTAGAACTAATCGCATAAATCGTTACTTTATTCGCTTTATTAATATTAAAGAATCCAGTCGTTTTACTTGTTGAACTTGATGTGATATTACCATATACATATATAATTACTTCACCATCTGTATTTACATTGATACTATTACTCGTTGTGATATCACCAGTAATTGTATACGTTCCAGCAGCCTCAATATTATAATCACCAGCAGTAAAACTATTTTGTGTAATCTCATTGTTTGATTCTGTAGTATCAGTACCTGTTTCATCAACAGAAACTACATCCTCTTCACTATTGCCAAACTTCTTAGCCAATTGATTTTGTTGATCTTCACTAAGCTTAGAAATCAAATCATTCAAATTAGGATACTCTTCATACAATACATCCACATCATCTACATTTAATAAATATTCGTATAGTTCATCTGATGACATTGTATTTAAATCTACAGATCCACTGTTCTCTTCAGTTTTAGAAGTCGTTTCTGCCCCCCCAATTTTTCCAGAAACATCTGTCGTAGTTGTATCGCCAGCAGTGGCATCTTCATCTGCAAGTGCAATAGTAGAAGGCGTTAAAGAAAACACCATCGTCAAAGAAAGCAACCCACTTAATAATCTTTTCATATTTCTCAACCTATCCTTTCCTAGCTTAACATGGTTATATGTTTTAAAGCAAAATATAATCAATATCTAAATATCAACATTATTATCTAACCAAAATATATCATTAGGAAAGTTTTATCGCAATACAAATTCAACCAACATCAAAAAAAAGCAGAGAATTCTATCTCTCTGCCTTCATTTCATATCTTCTTCGAATAAGAACTACAAGACCAATCATTGATACAATCACCAATGAAATATACAATCCCATATTCGATTGAACAGATGTATTTGTAGATTTTTTTGTAGATTGTTTAGATTCCGCTTTCTTTGTTTCAGATTGTTTAACTGTAGTATCCTTATACGCAAGTACATACGTACTAAATTGATTTGTTTCAAAAGTAAATGATTTTGTTTCTTCATCATACTTTCCTTCAAGACAAGATACTTCACCATTATGATTTCGAATCATATAATAAGTACGCTTTACATTTTGATTTGTGTTAACCAAATTATTCGGTACGATAACACTTACCTTAATCTTATCCGAAGTTGTTGCGACTTGCGAATCATTTACATATAAACAAATATCCAAATATTGATTACCAAGTGTATAACCTAACTTCTTGGTTTTTTCTTGTATCAATGATTTTGAATCACTAGAAACACTGCCACTTATGTCAGTAGCCTTTAACGAAACATTTAAAGTAGAACCAAGATAAACCTCTTTCAATTCATCTTCAGTAATGCGTCCATCCTTAACTAACATTTCAATAAGATCGATCTTACTTGTGCCTAAACTTATATTTCCTTTGGTTTCTATCAAAATAGTACCTTTACCAATTTCAATATTGCCATCCGAATTTTCTTTCATCTGATCTTTATCAATAACTGGAATATCTATTTTTTCAACACCATCAACCGTAATCGTTTGATCTTCAGTAATATTTTTTATTGTATATTCACCATTCTTATCCAAAGTGATAGTTTTACCATTTACCTTAATCGCAAAGTTCTTTGTTTTAGAATAACCATTATCTAATTCAAAGGTAATCTTACTAGAGCCCTTATAATCAACACTTGAAGCATCTACACTCAATGTATATCCAGACTGTATTTCAGGAACATTCACATTCAATGAATTTCCAGACTTAATCTCTATCTTCTTATCACATGAAGCCGCATAATTTTTTAATTCTTTATAACGAATATAATATGTACCACCCGCTAAACCAGTAATACTATTTCCGGAAACAGAAGTATATTTTTCTTCTTTCTCCTTACGATATTCCATACTCGAATCTACACCAGTAATTGTTCCATCCTTTTTGCCTTTGATTGTTTCATCACTTGTAGATAAATCATAAGGAGAATCTTGCTCAGCTTTTGTGATTTCAAAATCAGAACTAGCCGTTGCTCCACCAATCATTATAGATGCCGTATATTTTCCTGCCTCTGTTGGTGGTGTCGCACTCTTTTTATACGTTGTTCCATCTCTTCCTTCATAAAAGACTTCACTTGCCTGATCCCCTATAAAAGCCGTAATATCATTAGTAACTTTCACAAAATAATATCGCCCATCCGGATTATACATATTATCATAAGTCTGAATAAACAAGTACATTCCCATACCACCCGAATTATAGTCAAATATACAATTTTCACTCGGACAATATGCCAGTACCTGCGTTTGATAGCCATCATAAACCCAATTATGTTGATGTTTCCAGACATAAAGATTTCCATATAAGAAAGTATCTCCTCTTTGATAATTTATAGAATAACCATCATTCGTACAAATGAAATACTCTGCACTCGCAATATATGCACCACTCGAAGTAATTTGAAGACCATCCCCAACCTTTTCTAATGCAGAATCAGAAAGAGTCAATTTTATAGGACTACTTGTCTCAAAATCATCTTGCACCGTAAAAGCACCCGAATCATACACAATATCTTTATCATTATTTTTAAAAACAGTATCCCCATCCAAAGTAATATTGTTTTGATTTGTCACCGTAAATGCAGTTTGTAAATTTTCAAATGCACAATTCTTCGCATACACAATACCCGAAGAAAAACTAGAATCAAAGCCATCAATCAATGTATCGGTCATTGTTATAGAAGAGCCATCAAGCGCAACTCCACCCTTACTTTTCGCAACAATATCACATGTCCTTAAAATAATATTTCCACCATGAATACCATAAGCATTTGTATTGAATACTACGCTCTCAACATTTAACGTTCCACCAATACAATCAATTATGTACGCATCCCCATCATTTGTACTTGTGATTTCATAAGCCCCTTTAATCGTTAAAGAGCCTGCCTGATTACTCTTCACAAACGAAGAATAATTTCCCTCAATATCTCCCTGAATACACAATGTGACCGGTTCTAGCGTATCAATTGTGATTGCCGCAACATTTGAATCTGCATTATACACTCCACCATTCACATAATAAGTACCACCAGCAGTAATTGTTACAGCTTCACTCGATGGCGAAATTGTATAATTTACATCCTCACCATTTTCAACATCATTCCCCTTTGCCATTACAATTGTGCTTGGCAATAACGAGAACACCAAAATAAACGAAAGAAAACCTCCTAATAACTTTTTCATACATTTCTCCTTCCCCAACTTATCGCAGTTATATGTATTATTATTAAGTGCGACTAGTAAATAAGTATTAAGATTATCATCTAACCAAAATATAACACTAGGAAAGGATTTTGGAAATATTAAAAAAAGGAAAATAGACGAATCTATCTTCCTATACATTTTATAAGTGTAACACTCTCTCTTTAATTTCTTGTGTACGACCCTGATTCCAGAACTGCGTACCAATATAGCCACAAGTACGTCTAGCTACATTCATCTTTTCTTGATCACGATTTC
>CAVJDT010000053.1:0-10001 GCA_963648435.1 Bacillota bacterium | reverse complement strand
TACAATATCATTTAATACTAATTCAGAAGTAGTAGTGGATGATATTATAGTTAATGAAGACTTAGAAATTGATGTTCCTATGACTGTTGAAAGAACAGGTTATACGTTTATAGGTTGGTATATGGATTATGAGTTAACGGTTCCTTATAATTCTTCTGTAAAGTTTAATAGGGATTATACATTGTACGCCAAATGGAAAGTAAAAGAATTAAAAGTAAATGTTTATATTAACGGTAAAGTTGAAAAAACTTTTACTTTTGATTATGGGAATACAATTGAGTCATTGGATAAAGTTAATTTATATGGTTATACTTTTGATGGTTATTATCTTGATAAAGAGCTTACTTTACCTTTAGAAGATGATTATGTAATAAATGAAGATTTAAATTTATACACTAAATGGAAAGTAAATAGCTATACCATTAAAACTAATATTGATGGAGTAAATGTTAAAACTTATGTTTTAGAATATGGAACTAAACTTACAACGATAGAAAAGCCATCAAAAGAGCACTATACATTTGATGGCTGGTATAGTGAATCTAGTTATAAAACTAAGTATACAACTTTTTCGAACGTAATGTATGATACTGTACTATATGCAAGGTTTATACCAGATGATATTAAAGTAAAAGTTTATGATGGTGATACTTTATTGATTGATAAGAATTATAAGTATGATCAATTAATAAATAGTATTAAAATAGACGAAGTTACAGGATTCACTTTTGTTGGTTTGTATTATGATAAAGAATTAACCAAGAAAGTAGATGAAAATGATACTTTTTCTGAAGATGTTACTTTATATGTAAAAAGAGAAGTAAATAAGTATAAAGTTCAGTTAATGGTTGATGGTGTTGTACATTCATCAATTGAAGTTTCACATAATACACTTATTTCTAGTATTGATATACCAGTAATTGAGCATTTTACTTTTGTTGGCTGGTATGATAAAGACTATAGTGTTAAATATAGTGATGATTTTAAGATTACGTCAAATATTATTTTATATGCTAAATATGAAGCTAACAACTATAGTGTTAAAATCTATAGTTTAGGTGAACTGATTCATGATAAGAAGTATCCTTATAATACGCTACTATCAAGTATTGTGATTACGCCAATACCAGGACATAGTTTTGTTAATTTTGTTATTAAAGATACTACAACTATTGTAGACACTAATTCTATAATTGATAGGGATTTAGTATTAGATATTGTTTGGGAAGTAAACAAATATACTATTGAAACTTTTGTTGATGGAGTATCAACTAGTAAAAGCACATTTGAATATAATTATTTAGTAAGTAATATTAAGGTTCCAACTAAAGAACATTATACATTTGATGGTTGGTATACTGATAATACTTATCAAACTAAAATTGATAGTATGTTGCAACTTACTAGTGATTTAAAATTGTATGGTAGATTTAAACTAATAATGGTTAATGTTAGCCTATATAGTGATAATGTACTATATCGACATGATGAAGTTGCTCATGGTACACTTATCAGTGAACTTACTTTGCCTACTAAGTTTGGACATACTATTGAGGGATTATATAAAGATAGTAAATTTTCTATTAAATTAAATGATATTGAAATAAAAGAAGATTTAAATATTTATGTAAAATGGAAAATTAATCAATATAAAGTATCTATTATAATTGATAGTGAAGTTTATACAACAATTGATGTTGATTATAATACTAGAGTAATAGATGTTAAGAAACCGACAAAAGAACATTACAATTTTATTGGTTATTTTGATGTAAATGGTGATGAAATTAGTGAAGATGAACTTGTCACTAGTGATATGTCAGTTTATGGTAGATTTGAATTAGTAGATTTAAATGTAAATATTTATGTTGATGGTAAAATTACTTATACTAAAACGGTTAAATATGGCGATAAATTAAGTACTATATCTAAACCTAAAAAAACAGGATACACCTTTATTGGTTATTATGAAGATTCAGACTTTAGTAAACTTATAGAATCTGAATTTGTTATTACTGATAATACTAATTTATATGCTAAATTTGAAGTTAATTTATATACTGTTAGATTATTTAATGGAAGTGTATATTATGATAATATTACTTTACCATATGGTACTAAAATATCAACTATTACCAAACCAAAAAAAGAACATTACCATTTTGTTAACTGGTATGCTGAAACATCGTTTATCACGGTTGTAGCTGAAGATAGCATTATATCTAGTGATACTAGCTTATATGCGAAATTAGAAATTGATAAGTTTAGTATAAAATATTATGATGGTAACAAATTAATTAAAACTGTTACTGTAAATTATGGTAGTAAGTTTTTGACGGCTACTAAACCTACTAAAACAGGTTATACTTTGTTGAAAATGTATAGTGATGCCGCATGCATAACTGAAATTGACTCTGAAACAATTATTTACAGCGATATAAATGTTTATACAACTTGGAAAATAAATACATATATGGTATCAATTTATTATGAAGGAGTTTTACAATCTACAGAAACTATTACATATGGAACTAAAGTTTCTTCATTTGTCAAGCCTACTAAAGATCATTATGTATTTAATTGGTATTTTGATACTACTTATAAAAATAAAATAAATGATACACTTGTAATATCTAAAAATATGAATTTATATGGGCATTTTACAATAGAACAGATTAAAATTAATTATTATGATGATGCAAAATTATTAAAAACTGTATATGCAAATTATAATTCATTACTTAAAAATGCCACTAAACCAACTAAAACTGGTTATACTCTAGTTGATTTATATAGTGATAAGGAACTAACAAGTTTAGTAGATCAAGAAACACTAGTTGTTGATGAACTTAATATTTATACAAAATGGAAAATCAATCAATATGAAGTTAAAATTTATTATGATAATGTTTTCTCAGATACAATTAAAGTTGATTATAATTCCGTACTTTCAAACATAAAAATGTCTACAAAAGATCACTATGATGTATTTGGCTGGTATAGTGATAGTGCTTGTACAAATAAAATAAATGATAATACTAAAATAACTAAAAATATGAGCATTTACGCTAGGTATGAACTTGTAAAAGTTACTGTCAAAGTATATTCTGATAATAAATTATTTGATACAGTTATACTTGTTTATGGTGATAATTTAAGTGGAATCACTAAACCAACTAAAACTGGTTATACGTTCAATAGTTTTTATTTAGAAAATGAATTCATTAATAAAATAGATGATGATTATATTGTAACAAAAGATATTTCAATATATGCTAAATATGATATTAATCAATATAAAGTATCAATAATTATTGATGGTACAATTTTAGAAATTAGAAATGTTGACTATAATACAAGAATAATAGATTTAGATGCACCAAAACGCGATAATTATTTATTTATGGGTTATTTTGATGATTTTAGTTTACAAATATCAACATCCGAAAATCGAAGAGTAACAAAAAATATGTCAATCTACACAAAGTGGATGAATATTTCTAATATTACATATAAAGTTAATTATTATCACCAAAACTTAAATGATGATGAATATGTTTTAATTAATACAGTGACGAAAGCAGATTACCTAGGAAAGACCGTTTATGCTGAAATAATACCTTATATAGGCTTTACGGTAGAAGATGAGAATGTATTTGGTGATGTTTTACTAGATGGAACGCTCACATTATCGGTTTATTACAAGCGTAACCTTCATACTGTAACATATTGGTGCGATAATACAATATATAAGACAGAAACCTTAAAATATGGTTCTAGTTATAAGGTTATTAGTGATAAATTAATTGATGGCTATATATTTAAAGGTTGGTATAGTGATGAAACTTATGCAGCTTTAGCTAATATTAATTTAATAAAGGATAATGATGAAAATGTTTATGCATTAGTTGAAAAAATAGAGGAAGGAACAGTTGGCCTTATTTATGAACTAAACGAAGATGGTGAAAGTTATAGTGTAGTTGATTATAATGGAAATGAACTAAATATCATTATTCCTAATGGTTATAAATATTATCCGATAACTATAATTAAATCATTATCTGCATCACAAATTCAAAGTGTAATAATTTATGAAAACATAGTTGAAATTAGTGATTTAGCGTTTATGGGATGTGAAAACATTATAAGCATAAAACTTCCAAATTCCTTAACTACAATAGGCTTTAAATCATTTGCAAATTGCAAGGAGTTAACTCGTATTGATATACCATCAAATGTTACTAATATTGGTATGGGTGCATTTGCTAATTGTATTTCACTTGAAGATATTGTAGTATTAACAGATAATACAACTTATAAATCAGTTGATGGAGTACTATTTAATTTTGATATGACAAAATTAATGCTATATCCTGCTAATAAACAAAATACAAACTATGAAATTCCAACTAGTGTTACAACAATTTCAAGACTTGCGTTTACAAATGTTTCTAATCTTGTTAGCGTTGATTTAACTTTAATCAATGAAATTTATCCTGAAAATTTCATAAATTGTAAAAGTATTGAAAAACTTGTATTTGGTAAAGATATTACCTATATAAGTGATACCCTATTTACCAATTTACCAAATTTAAAGGAAATTAAAGTTGATGATGAAAATACACTTTATACTAGTATTGATGGCGTTCTATATAGTAAGGACATAACTGAATTAATTAAGTATCCTTCAGGAAAAAAAGAACCAATATTTAAAACATTACAAACAGTTATTGTAATTAAATATAATGCGTTTGATAATTGTCCTAATCTAACTACTTTAATAATAACCGAAAATGTTTATTATTTAGAAGCTAAATCACTTAATTCTAGTAATACAACTGTTTATATAGAAAATAGCGAAATACTTAATAACTCATCAAAGTACGCGATAGTTGATGTAAAAGAAATAATACAACAGGAGGATGAAAAACAGTATGAAAAAAAATAAAAGTTTTTTAATTATCCTTATTAGTTTTTTTATCCTCAATGTTATTGATGCAACGCTTGTACATAGATATGGAGGCTTAATGGGCCTATTTCATATAAATGAAGAAATAGTCGAAAATGAACAACCTTCTCCCTGTGCTAGCGAAATTTATATTGGTGGAACTAGCTCCAATAAATTAACAATTAATGTTGAAGAATCAAGACAATTAGTGGTTATAGATGATATAGGATCTACAAAAATTAATAGTTGGGATTATAGCTGGTTAAGTAGTGACCAAAATGTTGCAACAATATCATCTACGGGAATTTTAATTGGTAAAAAAGTTGGAAAAACCACAATAAAGGTTGCCAGTAAAAACAATGTAAATTTATTTGATGTGGTTGAAGTAGAAGTTACTAATAAAAATAATACTTTAAAAATTGATAAAAGTGATGCAACTTTGGGCGAATTGATTCTAAATGAAGTTAAAAAAGTACCATATGAGGTTGGCGGATTAATTAAAAACACTGAGCTAAAATGGACTAGTAGTGATGAATCTGTTGTATCAGTTAAAAATGGTTATCTTTATGCAAATGGAATTGGTGCTGCAATCATTAAAGTTACTAGCACTACTAATCCAAATTATAGTGATCAATTAAATGTATTAGTTAAGGATAATTCAATAAAAACAGTACCAATCAATGAGGTGTCAATTAACCACATATTTATAAATAAAAAGGAAATAGACGTGGAAAAATTTGGTAAGCAATCACTAGTGGTTGGAGATGAACTTATAATAAGTGCATCAGCTGATACAAGCAGTGGACAAGTTGTTTTCACTACTGAAAATGAAGGATTAAAATATATTTCAAGTGATGATTATATTGTTACTTATGTCTTAACAGAAATAGGAAGTGCAAGTATAAAAGTTTACAGTAAATATAATTCAAATATATTTGAAGAATTAAAGTTTAAAGTAACTAATAGTGCTAAAGAAATTAAAGAATTTAATTTAACTTCTCCGATAATTAACAATTATAAGTTAACTTTGAGTCTAAATGAAATTCAAAAGGTTGTAATTGAAAGTGAAGGTGGAATAATTAATTTTCAAGATATTGAAATAGAAATTAACGATATAAATATTATTTCAACAATAGGAAGTTATCTTGTTCCTGTTGGGCTTGGTTCAACAAAAGTAAAACTAACTTATTTGTATGATAATACCAAGCAAATTGAATTTGATGTCATAGTTAACGAAGAAAATACTGATATAATTCCAGTTGAGCATATTTCGCTAAGTAATATAAAATTAAATGATAATTTATTCAATCAAACAATTTATCAAGAATTAGCAGTTAATGTAGGTGATGTTTTAACATTTGATGTTGATGTGATACCATTTGATGCCACCTATTATAAAGATTTTGATGTTCTTGTAGATAATAAAATTGAGGTTGCAACAACTAAATATATGGATGGAAAATTTAATGTAGAGATCAAATTTATTGAAAATGGTAAATCAGATATTGAAGTGGTTGCTTTTGGTGCTGTTTATGATTCTAAATTAATTAAAGTAAATGTTGGTAATGTTAGTGAAGAATTTGATTTCGCTGTTAGAAAATTGTCAAATGTTATTGCGGGTAAGTTTTATTCACTTGAATTAATTAATCAAATAGGCTCTAAAGACGTCAAATATGCATATGAATCTAGTAATCCATCGATACTTTCGATAGGCCCAAATGGTAGTATTATGGCTCTTGACAAAGGTGAAGTAGAAATCAATGTTATTGCGAGTGGTAAATATAAAACTTTAACAAAAAGTATAACCATAAATGTTGAAAAAGAATATAAGAAGTATGACCGAGTTACAGAAATGAAAATTGATACATATACAAAAGAAAATAAAGAGTATGTACCAATTGATTTTACAAAAGAATTTTTAAGTGTTTATCAAAAAGCATACTTAAAGGTAACAGTAAACCCAAATTTTAATAACGCTAATAACTATGAAGTTATGTCAAGTAATAATGAAGTAATTGCGGTTAGTTATGTTGATTATATGTATCAACTCCTTGCATTAAAGGCTGGTACAACTACAATTACAGTAAAAAATTATGAAGACGATTCACTGTCCATATCTTTTAAAATAAAAGTTTATGATGTTTTGCCTAAATATTTTATCCCAATTTTAGAAAGCGATCATTTAACAATCGGTAAAAATGAAACCATGAGCTTTATAATTGATGATAATGCAACATACACAAAAGCTGAATACACTTTCTCTACATCAGATGTAGTCGAAATAAAACAAAATCAATTAATACCACTTAATGAAGGTGAAACTACAATGATTGTAAAAATCACTGATGAGCATACTACGTATGAATTATCAATTCCTATCAAAGTAATAGTTGAAAAAAAGAAAGGTATTTTAGATTATGGTGCAATAGAATTAATAACATTTATTGCTTTTAATGCTTTAATAGGTATAATCTTTGGCTATTATTTAATAAATTTAATAAAAATTATTAAAATCAAGCATTCTAGTAAAATAATTATTATAGCGATATTAATACTAATGTTTGTTTTAATGCCATTTATCATCCAATTTGGGACTTTAAGTACTTCAATTAATATTATAAAATTAACTATTAAGCTAATTGCAATTGCTTTGGGTTGTTTATTACATTTTATCTCAATCACTAGAAGAGGTGAAAAAAATGAAAACTAAACTTTTATTAATAATATTTGCATTATTTTGCTTATCATTTGTTTCATGCTCAAATACAAACATGCCTATTAAAGATAATTATGAGTTTTCGTTTGATGAAATTGCACAAAGTGATTATATCAATACAATTGAAAAAACTCAATCGAATACGTTTATTTCCTATACCATAAAAGATGATACAAAAACATCTTATGTTGTTTATACTTTTAAAGACGGATTTTGTAATACTAAAATAATTTATACATTTTATAATAATATAGATAACTTTAGACTGGGTATAAAAAGACATGAAAATTATTTGGATGGCTTTTATAGTGAAGTAAATGAAAAGATATTACTTGTAAAAACAATTTATAGTTCACTTGAACAAGTCAATTATAGTCAACTTTACCAAGCGATAAATTCAAAATATGAGATTAGATAGGAGAAATTTATGAAATTAAAAAATATATTAATTAATACCATTGTTTCATTAGTTGTTACATTAGTTGTTTTCTTACTTATTGTCTTAATATTAAATAATATTGATAAATTAGTTGGTATATTTAGTAAAAATACCTATGTTATATCATATTTCAAAGATATTGCTGAAGCAAAAAAAACATATCCTATTCCTTTTGTCTTTATATTATTTATAATTAATGTTGGCTTATTTATTTTTAGATCAAAGCAAAAAATTATTTTAACAGTTTTATTAGTAATAATAAATATCGCTTCATTTGTTACTATTTTTACACTTACAAAAGTTGATAGACAATATGTTTTCCAAATAATAGAAGAAATAAAAAGCTATTTATAAAGTCTAGATAAAAGGTGTGAGATTATAAAGGAAATGAAAGAATGAAAAATAACAAAGAAAAACAAGAAAACATAAATTCAATGTTGAAAATGAAACTACTGAAATATAAGAAGATTTTGATTGATATGCTATATATAATAGTGCTTTGTAATTATCTATACTTTTAATTATTTGTCGGAAAATTATTACAAGCATCTGTTGTTTCATTTGATTAACCGTATTGGAATTTGATAGAAAAACTACATGGTTTTATAAGTGCCAAATTGATAAGTTATATCTATAATTTCAAGTTAAGTCAAAATATTTGATTATTATATAATATTTGATATAATATAAGGACAGTAAATAAATTACGAGGAGAATAAAACAATGGAAACAACTAACAACCAAAATAACTATTATTTTAATGCTTTACGTCCACCAATTGAAAAACAAAAAGACTTTGATGAATATGTATCAAAATATACAAGAATTTTTGATTTGGATGAAAATGGAAGATACAAATCATATGAACATATAAGAAGCATCTTCTTAAAATATAAGGATGAAAACACGGAAGAAAGCACTGAATTAATATCTTTGCATTTATATGCGTATTTGGCAAGTTGTGGTATGCTTAAATATTCATTCCTTGCATATAAAGATTATTTGTTTTTAAAACCCATTGTTAGGATATTATGTGATCCAAAATATGAATCATTGTTAAACTTTAATCCTTATGATGAAGATTATACAATTATAAATGTAAATAAATTATTACATTTAATTGGAAGAATAAAAAATGTATACAATCGTATCAAATATTATAAAGACAATAAAGAATACATTATCATAAATCTCAACTTTACAGATACCTTAATATCTAAGATTATTTCTGGTACATATGGTTGTATGATTGGTTATGATAAAAATGTTAAAAATGCTTTATCTGAAATACATTGTCGTGTTACTTTGGGGAGAACATCTATTAAAGAGATGATATATTTTGCAAACTTACATAAAGAAGAAATAAACAATCAACTTAAAAAGTTAAATAATCTTTATACACCAATGAAAGTTATTGATATGTATTTGTTTGAAAAAGGACTTCACGAATAATTTATCTTTATCAAATTAATTGCAATCATTTGTAAGTTATGATAAAATATTTGTGTACTTGTGATTTGTAATTTTTATAATCATTAGTTTATACGATTTATTTCATCATTAGTTAATATTTAATCCTTTACGAATATTAACTTACAGGATTTGCATTTTTATAATCTTATCCTTTTAAATGCTGGGTACTTGCTCAGCTTTTTTTGTTTATAAGGAAATTCATTTTTGTGGTTGAAAACAAAAAAGTCCTAATAGAGGGCTTTAAAAAAATATTGCATGATTAAAACCAGAACCACTTAGTAAATTTTTTTAGGTTCTATTATTAAAAAAGTGTGAATTAATTGTTATAAAATTATTTCTTTAAGTGACTTGTAGAAATCCTTCTTCCATAATTACAATAGATGCATTTTATTTTTAGATATTCTAACTTTTCATATAAGCCCTAA
>CAVJDT010000052.1:0-10387 GCA_963648435.1 Bacillota bacterium | reverse complement strand
TCTTTTAAAAGAAACATTAAGTGTTTGGGTTAGAGTGATAACTCTAACTTTGTTCTTTTATAACAATTTCATTATTTTCATATGTTACCGTATATTCTTTATTAGGTACAATCTTTGATGCTACTATGTCTTTTGCAATTAAAGTTTCAACATTCTTTTGAATGAAACGTTTGATTGGACGAGCACCATAAACAGTATTATAACTTTGTTCAAGAACATACTTACATAATTCATCGGTAAAAGTCATCTTAATGTTATTGTTTTCAAGTCTAACTTTAAGTTCATCCAATAATTTATGAACTATCTTCATTTGAACATCACGGTCAAGAGGCTTGAACATAATAATCTCATCAATACGATTTAAAAATTCAGGTTTAAAGGAAGCTCTTAATAATTGGTTAACTTGGTTCTTAGCTTCTTCGGTTACACCATTCATTAAAAATTCACTACCTAAATTTGATGTCATAATGATAATTGTATTTTTAAAGTCGACAGTACGACCTTGACCATCTGTTATACGACCATCATCAAGAATTTGAAGTAATACATTAAAAATATCACGATGAGCTTTTTCAATTTCATCAAATAAGACAATTGAATAAGGTTTTCTTCTTACGGCTTCTGTTAATTGACCACCTTCATCATAGCCAACGTATCCTGGAGGAGCTCCAATTAAACGAGCCACTGAATGAGGTTCCATATATTCACTCATATCGAAACGTACAATATGAGATTCACTATCAAATAACGCTTCCGCAAGACTCTTACATACTTCTGTCTTACCAACACCAGTAGGACCTAAGAATAAGAATGAACCAATCGGTCTATTTTCATCCTTAATACCTGCACGTTGTCTGATAATTGCATCACTAACAAGTTCAAGGGCTTCATCTTGGCCAATTACTCTTTTACTTAAAGTTTCCTTTAAGCTAAGTAATTTTTCACGATCACCTTTGACAAGTTTAGATACAGGAATATTCGTTGATTTAGAAACGATTTCCGCGATATCTTCCTCAGTTACAACCTCAGAAATTAACTTATCATTCTTATTTTCATTACGACAAGCTTCAAGTTCTTTTTCAAGTTTAGGAATTACACCATATTGAAGTTCGGCAGCCTTGTTAAGGTCACCACGGTAAGTTGCTTGTTCATAATCATAACGAGCTTTTTCAAGTTGTTTTTGTTTTTGTTTAGTTTCTTCAAGTGTTGCTTTTTCATGTTGCCATTTTTCAGTTAATTCTTTTTCTTCTTGATGCATTGAATCAAGTTCTTCTTCAATTTTCTTTAAACGATCTTTACTTAATTCATCAGTTTCTTTGGTTAAAGCAGCTTTTTCAATTTCAAGTTGCATAATGTGACGTTTTAAAGTATCAAGTTCAGTTGGCATTGAGTCCATTTCGGTTCTTAGTGATGCACAAGCTTCATCGATTAAGTCAATAGCTTTATCAGGTAAGAAACGATCAGTAATATATCGATTAGAAAGAATTGCACTTGCAACGATGGCGTTATCACTAATTCTAACTCCATGATGTACTTCAAATCTTTCTTTTAGACCTCTTAAAATACTGATTGTGTCTTCAACACTAGGTTCATTAATCATTACCTTTTGAAAACGTCTTTCAAGCGCACTATCTTTTTCAATATATTTACGATATTCATTTAAAGTTGTTGCACCAATACAGTGAAGTTCACCACGAGCAAGCATTGGTTTTAACATATTACCGGCATCAAGGGCACCTTCAGCATTGCCAGCACCAACTATTAAGTGAATTTCATCGATAAATAAAATTATTTCACCATTACTTTCCTTAATCTTATTAAGTACAGCCTTTAATCTTTCCTCAAATTCACCACGATACTTCGCACCAGCAACTAGTGCACCCATATCTAATTCGTAAACATGACATTTTTTAAGACTTGTAGGGACATCTTCTTTGACTATTCTCGCCGCAAGACCTTCGATTATCGCAGTCTTACCAACACCAGGTAAACCAATTAAGATTGGGTTGTTCTTGGTTTTTCTGGCAAGAATTTTAATTATTCTTAAAATTTCTTCCTCACGACCAATTACTGGATCAACCTTACCTGCTCTTACAGCATCAGTGACATCACGTCCAAACTTTTCTAGAATGTTTTTATCGTTACTGTAATCTTGTTGAAATTCCATAATTATTCCCCCTTAGCACTCTATCTATCTGAGTGCTAATATAATTATACTCTTTTTTTTCTAAATGTCAATACTTTTTTGAAAAATTTTTTATTTTTTTAAAGACATAGTTAAATAATAACTATGCCTAATTATAAAATTTTTAGTCTTTTAAACAGCTTATTGGGATTACCTTCACCCCGTCTTCGCGTTCATAACTCATCGCTCCAGCTGTAATAATTAATAAGAGATCAGGTTCGCGTAATTTACATTGTTTTTCTTTTTCATTGTATTCTGTAATTAGTTTTTTTAATTCTAATAAATGTCTAGCACCTTCTTCTATTTGTTGAGAACCCATTTTGACTTCTATTAATGCATATCTACCATCATCTAAATGTAAAACGCAATCAGCTTCTAGACCATATCTGTCCCTATAATATGAAAGCTTGCCACCTAATGAAACCGAGTAAACACTTAAATCCCGTATGACTAAATTTTCAAAAATAAAACCAAATGTTTTTAAATCCGTTTGTAAGTAATCAGGCGATAAGCCTAATGCGGCAACCGCTATACTAGGATCGATAAATTCTCTTTTTGGTGAAGATCTCATAGCTGATTTTGACCTAATATTAGGACACCAAGCATCAAGTTCAGCTACCACATATAATTTTCTAAGTGCATCTAAATATGATGTCAGTGTATTTATGGACATTTCATCAGTTGCATTAACATCAGCAAGAATACTAGTATTTTTAACAATAGTTGATAAATTTCTAGCATATGATCTCATTAATAATTTAACTTTTTGAGAATTTCTATTAACTGAATCTAATACTATGACATCATTTTCACATATATTATTAAAATAGTCTTTAGCAACAAATAGTTGTGCATCACGGCTTTTTAGGTTTACGGCTGATGGCCAACCACCCCTACATGCGGCAAATATAATTTCATTAACTTCCAATTTTGCGGGTATACCATTAACATCTATTTTATGTTCAAATAATTCACGCAAAGAAATTAAACCATTGGATTCATTAGATTCATAAAGACTCATGGGCCTCATCAAAAGTCTTGAAATACGTCCTGTTCCACTATGAATGATATTTTTAGTATCTACTATTGTCGAGCCCGTCAAAATATACTGTCCTGGCAATCCAATTTCATCAACTGATGTTCTGACAGCATCCCATATAGAAGGAGCTTCTTGCCACTCATCAATTAATCGAGGTTTATCACCGATCAACAAATTGGATGGTTTGATTTTCGCAGTAATAGCATAATTTTCCCTCATATCTATGTCATTAAGTTTTATATAACTTTTTGCCTGTTGCATTGCGGTAGTAGTCTTTCCGCACCATTTAGGGCCAACAATTAAAACAGCACCAACTGCAGATAATCTAAATTCTAATTCTTTATCTATAATCCTTTTTAAATAATTCATACAATCACCATAAGTATTTTAACACAATGATAAATAAAAGTCAAGTTAATTGTAGGTTTTTGTGACATTTCATTGTGAACTTTTGTGGTAATTTATTGTAGGCTTTTGTGGTCTTTTGTTGTGTGTTTTTTTAAAATTATATAAATTTAATAACACATTATTTAACTTCCTTACTTCTAAATATATCATAATAGTTGTTATATCATAATGAAAATAGATGAACAACGAATTGCCCATCTATTCTTCTTTTTTAGTAGTTCTTTTTCTAGTTGTAGTAGTCTTAGCTGTTGTTTTCGTTCTTTTTGGTTTTGTTTCTAAGTCTTCTACATCTTGAGTAATAACTTTTGGAGTTTTTTTCTTATTATCATCATCAAAGTCTTCTTGCGTAATAGAATATAACTCTTGAAATGATGTTACACCTTTAAGAATAGCTTCAATACATGCGGCTTTAAGGTTTTTAAAGTTTTTAGTTTCTAGATATTCATATAATTCTTCGTTTGACTTTTTATTGACAATTAATTCTCTTAAATGTTCATCAATAACTAAAATTTCATGAATACCAATACGACCTTTATAACCTGTTCCATGACACGCAGGACATCCTTTAGGTTCAAATATTTCAACTGATTCTTCTATTCCTAATGCTTGATTTTGAAGAGGAGTAGAAAGTACTCTTTTTTTACATTCTGGACAAAGTCTACGAATTAAACGCTGAGCAATTACCATTTCAAGGGCATCCGCAACAAGATATGGTTCAACACCCATATCTGATAAACGCGAAATTGCACCAGGAGCATCATTTGTATGTAGAGTTGAAAATACTAAGTGACCAGTAATGGCTGAACGAATCGCAATTGATGCAGTTTCTTCATCTCTTATTTCACCAATCATGATAACGTTAGGGTCTTGTCGTAAGATACTACGAAGTGCTACTGCGAATGTCATGTTAGCTTTTGTATTAACTTGAACTTGATTAATTCCACTAATTGAATATTCAACAGGGTCTTCTACACTTACAATATTAGTTCCAACATCGTTAATATCACGAATGAAGGAATATAAAGTTGTAGATTTACCACAACCAGTAGGTCCGGTTAGTAGGATAATACCATGAGGAGTTCTTAAAGCTGGTTTTACAATTTTTAAGGCTTCTTCAGTAAATCCAAGTTCTTCAAGTGAAAAACTAAACGCAGAATTATCAAGGATACGAATAACGATTTTTTCACCATGAACCGTTGGTAATGTTGATAAACGGAAATCATAGGTTGTATCATTAAAATCAAGGCTAAAACGACCATCTTGAGGAACACGACGTTCTGTGATATTTAATCCACTTATAACTTTAAACCTTGTTACAACCGCATAATAAAGTTTAGGATCAAATGTAGTTCTTTCATATAATACACCATCTATACGGTTTCTAACTCTAACTATTTCTTCATATGGTTCAATATGAATATCACTAGCTTTAGAGGCAATTGCTTCTTTTAAGATGCTTTCCGCAAGTTTAACGGCGGGAGCCGTTGTAACCGAAGCATCTTCCATATCTTTATCACCGGTATCATCTACTACTTTTTCTTTACCATATTCATGAATAGCTTCACTAACTTTTGATTTAGTGTGAACTAAAGAATATAGACTTTGAATCTTGGCCATAGTGGTGTAGTAAATTATGACATTGTTTCCATATAATGAGCGAGCCATTGCTTCAACATTATAATCAAGTAAATCAGCGACAGCAACAGTATATACTTCATTATCATCAACACTATCCTTGCGAAGTGGTAATAAATGATTACGTTCCACAAAGGCATCAGGAATTTTATTGATAATTGCTTCATCATATTCAATTAAATCAATATTATATGGTTCTTTTAAGGTTAGTCTTGAATAAATGGTATTGATTTGAGCTTCTGTCAAAATACCACTATCAAGTAAATACTTATCAAGTCTAATGTTCGCATTAGCAATTTTTTCAATACTACGAGTAACTTCATCACTATTCAATAAATTAAGTTGTCTAATAAGTTGTCCAATTTTAATATTTAATTCTTGAATAATTTGCATAAGTCCTCCTATTCTGCGCCTTCAATCGCTGACATTAATTCTAGCATTGGTAAGAAAATAGCAAGTAATACGACAACAACAATTAAACCGATAAAAATAATCATTATTGGTTCGATTGCGGCAGTCATGCTCTTAATTTCAATGTCTAGTTGTTCTTCAAAATAATCTGTGATTTTATTTAATACTTCTTCTAGATTACCAGTTGATTCACCAACTGAAATCATTTCAATTAACATATCAGGAAATAAATTAATTGTTTCCAAACTTTTGGCAACAGTTCTACCTGAACTTATTTCGTTTTTTACTACTTGAAGTTTTTCTTCAACTATTTTATTACCTAGTAATTTACTTATCGTATTTACACAAGAAAGGAGGGGAATTCCACTATTTAATAATACGGAAAATCCATCCGCAAATCTTGAAGTAATACTAGCTATAGTTAAATTCCTAAAAAATGGCATGTTAAGTTTTATTTTATCATACAACCTACGCACTGATTTTAGTTTACCTAATAAAATAAAAATTACTATAATTAAAAAAACATACAAAACTATTTTTAAAATATTTTCCTGAATAAAATTTGAAACATTTATTACTGCTTTTGATACAGCCGGAAGTTCTGCTCCAAACTGGTCAAACATTGATGAGAAGTTTGGCATAACAAATACGGCGATAACTGCAAGTGCCGCAAACGCAATAATCAAAAGGAAAATCGGATAAGAAAGAGCAGATTTAACTTTTCTTTTGGTTTTAGCTTCTTTCTCATAATAGTCCGCAAGTCGCTCAAAAATTAAATCTAGTTTACCACTAGTTTCCCCAATTTCAACCATGTTTCTAAAAAACACTGGGAAAGTTTTAGGATATTTAGAGAAAGATTCTGATAGCATTTTACCTTTCATAAGATCATTATACACAACCTCTAAAATCCCTTTTAATTTTTGATTTTTGCATGAGTTTTTAAGAATAAAAACTGATTTATCAATATTTAATCCCGCTTTTAACATTATTGCGAATTGTCGACAAAATAATGTAAAATCACGAGTTTTAATTTTTTCTAAGAATGCAAATAGCTGACTACTTTCAGCCATTTTTTTGTATGAAATTAGATAATAATTTTGATTGGCTAATATTGTCTTCAAATCATCATCATCTTGTGCAATGAAAATGCCTTTTATCTTCTTATTGTTAATATCCATTGCTTTAAATCTGTATTTAGGCATTTTTCTTCCTCCATTATCTAAAAAGTGAACAGTACCAATCTAATATGTTATTTCCAAAAAAGAGCATTAAGGTAAATCCAAGTGCGAGGTAAGGACCAAAGGGAATTGGCTTATTCCTTTTTCTTAATATTATTACTTCAACAATTGTGGCAATAAGTGCAGCCACAAAAATACTTAAAATTAATAGTTTATATCCTATTAGTAATCCCATTACCCCAAGCAATTTAAAATCACCAAATCCCATTAAATCTTTTTTAATAATCATTCCAAATGATAATAATAAAAGCATCATGGTGGCAACTACCGCTAAGCTCCATAAGCGGTCCGAGATACTAGCCATAATCGTAGTATCTTTAATAAAGAAACAAGCCACACTAATAATTAAAATTCCAATAATCATAGAATCAGGAATAATAAAATATCTTAAGTCAATAAAGAAAATGACAATTAAACATGATATAACAAGGCATGATGCGATAGTAAGTAATGAATTACGATACTTTACATAACATAATACATAAATAATCGCAGTAAAAAGTTCAATTAAAAAGTATTGACATGAATAATGTTTTTTACAATTTCGACATTTACCACCTAAAATAAGGTAAGAAATAATCGGAATATTATCATACCATTTAATGGGAGCTCCACAATTAAAACAGTGTGAACCAGGCTTAATAATGGACATTTTATTTGGCAAACGGAAAATTAAAACATTTAAAAAACTACCAATAATAGCACCAAAAATGAACAAAAAGCTCATATAAAGTACATCAATTAAGTCCATTTGGTCATCCCCCACTTTTTCAATTTATACCCTGTTATTTTTTTAGATTCATTATATTCATATTTTGCTTCAACTAATAAAGCATCATCATCATTAGTCTTACCTATTTTAAATCTTATTGAATTAGAATCATTAACATCTTCAAATTCTATTTTATATTCACTTTTTTCTAAAAAATCAGAATGTTTTATAGTAAAATTATCACTAAAGTTTTTTATTGTAAGGCTAGAATTATCTTCTAAATCTTTAATATATAAATTTAAAACCTCATAACCATTATTTTGTAAAATAATGATTTCATAATTATCATGGGATTTATTTAGTCTTGTTCTAGTAGTATAACTAATACTATAAACTAAAGCCATTGAAATAATGGAAACAACAATTAATAAAATCAAAACAAATGATAAAGTATTACCTGCTTTTAATTTATTTTTCATTTTACTCATCATGGTAGATCCTTCTTTCATAGCTTTTTACGCCATTTAATTCATAAAGTTTTCCATCCGCGTAAACTTCTACATCTAATATATAATAGTTATCTTTATCCTTATATGTAAGAATTAAATAGTTAGTTTCATTTTCATCTTCAATATAACATGTATTAACCCATTTATCATCAGTTTTAGTAAAGCCATCACTATATAATGAACTAGTTGTAAAAGTATCTGGTTTACTTGAAAAACTATTAAAAACGGAAGTAACAGTATTACTAATTTTTACATTTCGAGCACTTTTACGGTCAATTCTTACTTTATATGCGAAAAGATTTATTATACATACCCCAACAACCCCAAGTATTACAATTGAAACCATTACTTCACTAATTGTAAAACCTTTATTTCTTTTCATATTTCACCTTAAGTGGTAATACTTTAAAGTATTTTTGGTTATTGTAAAATGCATCCACATAAATTTTAAATTTATTGGTTGCGGTTTTATCATATATTTCAAATCTTTTACGCATTTCTAGAGGAAATACCGATATAATATCAACAACTGAGCCATATAAAGTATGAATGTAAATTTTATCAACATTTGCTACATAATCATTTTTATTATTTTCATTATCACTAAGTAATAAAATATAAAGTTCATCAAATATTCTTCTTATTGCATGGTAAATTACTCGTTTTAATGATAGTTTTCCAATATTTTCATGACAAAAGCGGTCAACATTACTTCTTTCAATATTATATTTTTCCATAACATCATTTGCAATATTATTATAACCAACTTTAATAATACGATATTCTTCAAGTTTGTATTTACGCATTACAAAAAGATAAGTACAATCATCACTCATAATAATACCAATATTTTTAACGTTTGGTGATGCTGGTAAAGTTGGTAGAGTACTAGGTAAATAAACACATTTATCAACTTTTAATTTACCTAAATGGAAAATATCAATAATATTTTGGTAATGTTTGCTATTTATTAGTAATAAATTAAAGTCATAACCTTTATTACTATTAATTTCAGTTTCAACAAGTTTAATATAATTTGTTAATAAATCACCAAATTGTCTTTTTTCTTCTTTATCAAATGAATCCTGTAAAGCTTTTCCTGTAAGTTTAGGAAGTGATATTTTAGTTCTAAAAACATTCATAATATCTGCAGAAACATCAACAGGTGAACCTTCATATCCAAATTCTTTTAATTTTTCATATAACATATCACCATATGATTTTAGTCTTTCTTTGGTAAGATTTTCAGACATATGGAAGTTTAATTTAAACTGAGCATCAATTTGATAATTAGTTTTGTAATTTTGTTTAAAGAAATGTGATAAGGCTGTTTGAATAACACTTGCATTTTCCGTACGAATACAAAATGTATAAATGTCTATATTATCAGCTGATTCAATAACAGCACAAAATACTCTTTTCATATTAGTTTTCCCCCCGTGAGATTATAAATATAGGAAATTCATAAGTTTTTTCATTATCAAAAGTAAATGTTACAACAAATGTTTTTTCATCTACTTCATTTTCTTTTACATTAATTGCCATAATCCTTTCAAAAGGATAGGAATTATTATTATAACTTAGGGTATGATTTTCATTGTCAATTTTAAGGATAATACTATTATCATCATTTAAATAAATGGTGATAACATTATCAGTATTATTTATATTTATTGATTTTCCTTCTAAATTAACGTTATTAGCAAATTTTTCAAAACATTTAACTGCGACATTTTGTTCGTATGTTCTTTCCTGCAAAGCTTTAATATCCTTTGAAGTATGAGTAAAAGAAAGTAGAAAATACCCAGCAGTTGCAAGAACGATACTTGAAATTACCATCGCTACAATTAATTCAGTTAATGTAAAACCTTGTTTATACTTATTCATAACCATAATATACCACTTGCAAAGAACAAATCAAAGCATTTTCCTTTCTTGAAATTTTCGACACTATATTATATTATTATATTACATTCCTAAATAAAAATCAAAACATTTGACTTTTCAAAATAATAAAACTAAAATATGGAAATTTTAACAAAAATTAAAAGACAATAAATGTTCTTTATAACTTGCTTAAAAGAAGCACTCACCAATTGGTAAATGCTTTTTCTCAATATTTTGTTGTTTCTCGTAATTTTGATATACTTTTACAAGAATAATTATTTTTCCTGCAATTTCTATCTTATGATAAAAGCCAATCAAGCAAATTCAAAGACTTGATGCCGTCATAAGAATTTATATAATTTC
>CAVJDT010000051.1:0-10670 GCA_963648435.1 Bacillota bacterium | reverse complement strand
TTTTAAAAGAAACATTAAGTGTTTGGGTTAGAGTGATAACTCTAACTTTGTTCAATGCTTAAATTAAGTGCTTTAGTTGAAAAGATTTTAATAAAATGATATAATGACAAAACGAGGTGTTATATGCAAGTTAGAATTAATGATGAAAGAATAATCAATCTTCCACTTGTTTATAATGAATCATTTTGGATAGGAAAAAGAGAAATAACATACAATGGTACTTTTTGTAATAAAATTTCAAAAACCAAATTTGATTCTACTAATGAAGATGGAGAATTTAAAACAATTTATGTAAAAGAAAATCAATTCATTGGATTAAAGCTAAAAATAAATGATAATGAAATAGTAGTAGTTGAAACTACAAAATGGTATATCTGGATGTTAGCAATATTAACAACAAGGTTTGAAATGCCATTTGCTATTAGCTTATTAATTGGTATTATTGAGTCATTGGAGAAGTAAATATGCAATTAGAACAATTATTAGATTATTTATATATAATACCAACAGCACTTATTGCAATTATTTTTCACGAACTCGCTCATGGATTAGTTTCTTTTTGGCTGGGTGATCCGACTCCAAAAGAAACCGGAAGATTAACACTAAATCCTCTAAAACACATAGATCCAGTTGGCATATTATGTTTAATATTTTTTCACTTTGGTTGGGCAAAACCAGTGATGATTGACCCTTCATATTATAAAAATAAAAGAGTTGGTATGACTCTTGTTGCGCTTGCGGGGCCAATTATGAATTTTATAATTATGATTATTTCGTTCGTAATTATTGGAATTACTTTTGCTTTGCAATATCATAATAATTTACCAAATAATATAGTGTTTGAAATTATTTATAATTTCTTTAGTTATCTTGCTATATTAAATATTGGATTGGGTGTATTTAATTTAATCCCTATTCCTCCCCTTGATGGGTCTAAAGCCATTGGGATTATCCTTCCAAGGGGTGCGTATGAAGAATACATGGGATATCAAAAGTATGGTACATTCTTTATGCTTGGTATAATGCTTATCATATATATGTTATCGCTCTTTAACATTGATTCACCAATTCTTAAAATTACCGAAAATATATATACTTTCTTTATAGAACTTATATATAAAATAGTTATATAGTCCACAATTTGTTGTGGGCTTTTTTCTTTATAATATTGGTCAAATATGATATAATATATATATAATTTATGCGGAGGTGACTATGAAAATTGAATTCAAAAATGTTTGTTTCAAATATGATGATGATTCTAGACTTGATGATGTCATAAAAAATATATCTTTTGAAATTAAACAAGGCGAAATGATAACTATTCTTGGACACAATGGTAGTGGTAAAAGCACCATCGCTAAATTAATGATGGGACTACTTCAACCTGATTCAGGTTCAATCTATATAAATGAAACTGACACAACAGATGGTAATGTTACCGAAGCAGAACTTGACAAATTGCATGCAAAAATGGGAATAATATTTCAAAATCCTGACAATCAGTTTGTTGGAGTTACTGTCCAAGATGATATTGCATTTGGATTAGAAAACCACCAAATCCCTAGAGATGAAATGATTAAACGAATAGATAAATATGCAAAACTTGTTAATATGGAAAAATACTTACTAGTAAGTCCTGAAGATTTATCAGGTGGTCAAAAACAACGTGTTGCGATTGCGGGGGCACTTGCAATGGAAACTGAAACAATAATATTTGATGAAGCTACTTCAATGTTAGATCCGAAAGGAACTTCTGAAATTATTGAAATGATAAAAAAATTAAAAAAAGAAAGTACCAAAACAATAATAACAATTACTCACAATCTAGAAGAAGCAGTTTTCGCTGATAGAGTGATTGTTCTTAATGAAGGTCACATTGTGTTAGATGGAAAACCACAGGAAGTATTAAAGAAAAAAGAAATATTGGAAGCTAGTGGTTTAACATTATTGGATAGCCTTGATATTATGAATAAAATTAAAGATTTAAACATCTCAAAAAAGAAAGAATTAGAGGAAGCATTATGGGACTTAACTTTCAAAATGTAACGTTTAAATATTTTAAAAAAGCTTCCAATAATACATTAAACAATATTAATATTAGTATTAATAATAATGATGAATTTATAGCAATTCTTGGCCATACAGGTAGTGGAAAATCAACATTAGTACAATTGATGAATGCTCTACTTTTACCAAATAGTGGTACTGTTCAAATAAATGAACAAGTTGTTTCTAACAATAAAAGAAAAAACACCAAAATAAAGTTTAAATTGATTAGGGCACATGTAGGTCTTGTCTTTCAATTTCCTGAATATCAGTTATTTGAAGATACAGTAATGAAAGATATTTTGTTTGGACCAAAGAACTTTGGAATGAAACTCGAAGAAGCTAAGCAAGAAGCAGAAAAAGTGATTAAACTTCTAAATATTCCTGATGAAATATTAGACAGATCTCCATTTTCTATTAGTGGTGGACAAATGAGGAAAGCCGCTATTGCAGGAATTCTTGCTAGTAATCCTAATATCTTAATTCTTGATGAGCCAACTGTAGGACTTGATCCAAAAAGTAAATTAGAATTAATGGAATTATTACAAAACATTCAAACTAAGACTCACAAAACAATTATAATGGTTTCACATGATATGAATGTAGTTGCCCAATATGCCAAAAGAGTTATTGTCTTGCAAGAAGGTAATATTGTGTATGATGGGCCTAAACAAGAATTATTTCAAGATGTGAATAAATTATCAAGTTTTAATCTAGGACTTCCAGACAGCGCTAAAATCGCCTTAGAACTCAAAAATAGAGGACTCATTGAATTTGATGATATTCCATTAACCAAACAAGAATTATTCGAACTAATTATAAAAGAACATAAAGAAGGTGATTACTATGAATGAGAAAATCGCCTTTGGACAGTACTATAATGCCAATAGTATAATTCATAAACTAGATCCAAGAATTAAACTACTTGGTTTAATCGTGTTTATGATCCTAACTTTTTTGATACCTTTTAATAATTTTATTTTATTAGGTATTCTTGGAGCGATAATACTTATAGTTATTGTTTTGTCTAAAGTTCCAATTATAAAATATTTAAAAAGTCTAAAACAAATTGCTGTATTGTTAATATTCTCATTTATATTTCAAGTATTAACAAACAAGAATGGTGAACTAATTTTAGAGTTTAATTTATATTTTAGTATATTTAGTATAGATATTGTTGTGCTTATGTTCTTTTTGTTTATTGTACTTAGAAAATATATACCCGCTAAACTACTAGTGTTTTTGATTTTGTTAGGATTAAGTATATATATATTTACATTTACTTTCAATATGCAGATTTTGTGGAATCCCCTTATAAAGATATATAAGGGTGGATTAATATCAGGTTTATTTATTATTTCAAGAGTTTTCTTAATAATTTTATTATCAACGACTTTGACATTAACAACTAAACCACTAGATCTTTCAGCCGCAATCGAGTGGTATTTGAAACCTTTAGAATTAATAAAGTTAAAACCATCAATTCTTGCGATGATGATTTCAATCGCCTTAAGATTTATTCCTACATTATTTAACGAAACTGATAAAATCTTAAAAGCTCAAGCATCTCGAGGCGTTGATTTTAAAGAAGGAAAACTACATGCTCAAGTTAGACAAATAATATCGCTTCTAATCCCTATGTTTGTAATTGCTTTTAAAAGAGCACTTGACCTCGCTGATGCGATGGAAGCAAGGGGATATATACCAGGTGCAAAAAGAACTAGATTATATCAGCTTAAGTTTCAACTTAAAGATTATATAACTTTAGGAATCTTAACTTGTTTACTAGTTACATTAATAACCATGAAGGTGTGCCATGCGATATAAGATGATAATTAGTTATGATGGTGCATACTTTTACGGTTATCAACGCCAAACTAGTAAAAAAACAGTACAAGAACAAATTGAAAAATGTTTAACTTTAATTTTTAAACAACCAATAGAAATTAAAAGTGCTGGAAGAACAGATGCCAAAGTTCATGCACTAGGTCAAGTTGCACATTTTGATAGTGAACAAGTAATTCCAATAAATCAGTTGAAAAAGGCTATGAATAAAATTTTAAAACCATATATATATATTAAAGAAATAGAAATAGTTGATGATTCATTTCATGCAAGGTATGATGCTATAAAGAAAGAATATCGCTATTATATTTCAACTAATGAATATGAACCATTAAAATCACAATATATATATTTCTATCCTTATAAAATAGATATTGAAACAATTAAAAAAGTATTACCTTGTTTTATAGGAACTAAAGACTTTAAAAGTTTATCAAAAGGACATGATAAAGAAAATACTATTCGCACCATTTATGAATTTACAGTTAATGAGAATAATGGTGTCTATGAATTTATTATTATTGGTGATGGATTTTTAAGAAATATGGTTAGAATTATTATTGCTTTAATACTAAAGTTTAATGAAAATAAATTAACTATAGAGGATATTAATCAAATAATTGAAGCTAAAGATAGAAAAAAAGCTCCATGGACAGCACCAGCTGAAGGATTATATCTTTATAAAATCTATTATAAAGAAAAAAGCCACAATGTGGCTTTACTTACTTATTAAATTAACAGTAAGAATAACAATACCTAAAACCATTAAAATTATACCTGTTACTCGATTAAGAGTGGCAGGTTTTGCTTTATTTGCAAGTATTGATGCAATTCTAGCCCATAGAAAAGTTGAAACAATACAAATAATTAAACACCAAAGATCGGGCATACCGCCAATTACAAAATGACTAATAGAACCAGTTAACGCAGTAAAGGTCATAATAAAAACACTTGTTCCAACAGCGGTCTTTAGTTCATATCCTAAAACGCTAGTTAAAACTAATAACATCATCATTCCCCCACCAGCCCCAATAAAGCCACAAATAAATCCAATGAGTGATCCCATAATAATGGATTGAATTACTCTTTTTTTCTTACTTACAGATTCCATTTTTTCTTTAGTGGTCATGACAGGCTTAATAATAAATTTAATTCCTAGTAACATTGTCATAAAAACTGAGAAATTCCCCATAGTATTGCTTGGGACTAACTTGGCAATCAGGCTACCTACAAGCGTAAATACCAAAATTACCACCAACATAATAAGTCCATTTCGAATATCTAGATTTTTACTTTTACCGTATGTGTAAGCACTAATAGCACTAGCTAATACATCACTAGCAAGTGCAATACCAACCGCCATATAAGGGTCCATTTTTAAGAAAGTAATAAGCATTGGAGCGATAACGGCTGCCGCACTCATTCCTGCAAACCCTGTTCCTAGTCCTGCTCCAATTCCCGCAATAAAGCATACAAGGATTATTTTTAACATATTATCACCTATAATTAATATTATTTATTATAGATTATACCATTTTTTGTCTAAAAATAAAGAAAAATCACTTGGTAAATTGCTCAGTAATTAAATTATTTTTTTGCTTATGTTCATTTTTCTCTTTTTTAGTAAGATTAAAACTTTCAACATCACTATTTTCTGCCATATATATACCTTGAGCAATTTTACTAAAAGGGCTAAGTTCACTTGCAAATTCTTCTCTACTTATATTTTTCTTTTTTATATCGTGTAATTTAACTATATTTTTCTTTTTCATTTTTTCACCTCAAATTTAGTATTTACAAAATATCAAGTATATATACTACATAATTTTAATTAAACACATTACTTTATATAAATCGTAAAATATGGTATAATAAGTAATATAGAGGTAGAAAAATATGAGAGGATTATTTATTACTTTTGAAGGAAATGATGGTAGCGGTAAATCTAGTGCCATTAAGGCTGTATATAATAAATTACAAGAATTAGGTTATGATGTAGTGTTATCACGTGAACCTGGTGGTAGTCCGATTGCAGAAAAAATAAGAGAGATTATTCTTGATAAAAATAATCAAGGAATGGATGAATGGACAGAAGCCTTACTTTATGCGGCTAGTAGAAGAGAACATATTCAAAAAACCATTTTACCAGCTCTTAAACAAGGTAAAATTATTCTTTGTGATCGCTTTCTTGATAGTTCACTTGCCTATCAAGGTGGGGCACGACATTTAGGAATAGACAAAGTATATGAACTAAACCAATTTGCAACTAATGGATTATTACCAGATTTAACAATTTTTGTTTGTGTTCATCCTGAAATTGGACTAGAAAGAATCAAAAAGAATGCTCGTGATATGGATAGGTTAGAACTTGAAACTATTGAATTTCATCATAATGTATATAATAGTTATATTGAACTTTGTGAAAATAATGCAAATAGAATTATCAAAATTGATGGTGAAATGTCACAAACTGATGTTGCAACTGAAACAACAAAAGCTGTTTTAAATTTTATTAAGGAGAATGAACAAAATGACAATTAAACAAATGATAGAAAATCAGCCTGAAGTAATTCGTTTGTTAAGAGGAAGTTACGAACATGGTTTTTTGTCTCATGCTTATATGTTTGAAGGCGGTGAAGGCAGTGGAACTTATGAAGCCGCAATATATATGTCAATGTTATTGCTATGTGAAAGTGACAATAAGCCTTGTTTTAGATGTCATAATTGTATAAGAGTAGAAAAAAATAATCACCTTAATATTATTTGTATAGAACCACAAAATGATTTAATTAAAAGAGAACAAATAGATGAATTCATCCATGAGTTTAATACCACATCCCTTGAAAAAGGTCCTAAAATTGGAATTATCAAGGATGCTGATAAAATGAATACATCCGCATCAAATGCCATTTTAAAACTTTTAGAAGAGCCTGCACCTAACCATTATATATTTTTACTAACCAAAAATAAAGAAAGAATATTAGATACAATCATTTCAAGAACGCAAGTAATTCAATTTAAGCCAATTCCACGTATGTTTATTATGAAAACATTAGAGGATAGTGGTGTAGAAAAAACAATGTCATATGTTTTATCTTATCTAACTGCTGATGTTGATAATGCAAAACAAATGATTGCAGAAGGAAAAGTATATGATTTACTCACCCTTGCAATTGGAATTGAAAAACAAATGGCATTACATAAAGATCCTTTTGTTTTCTTCTATAAAAATAGTAGTTACTTAAAAAGTGAAACGGATAAAAAATGGCATCGCATATTTTTAGATATATTATTATTAATAAATAAAGAGATAATTAATATATATAACGGAAAAACCTCAGAAGTATTTTTAGATGTTACTTCCTTATATAATAAGGAAAACATAAATGTTGAAAAAATAATACATCAAATAGATGTTATTAACAAATATCAAGAAAGATTAAATTATTATATAAACTTAAATTTATTTTATACCAGTTTAATGGTTGAAATAAATAAGTAAAGGAGAAAAAATGAAAATAGTAGGAATCCAGTTTAAAGAAGTTGGTAAAGTATACTATTTTGATCCACTTGACAATGATTTTCAAATGGGAGAATATGCCATTGTTGAAACGGTGAGAGGCGTAGAACTAGGTAAAGTTATAATCCCAAACCGTGATGTTGATGATGATCAAATAGAATATGAATTAAAACCAGTAATTAGAAAAGCTACAGAAGAAGATGTAGAACAAGACAAAAAAAATATAGAACGTGCAAAAGCTGCTTTTGAGATATTCAAAAAGTATATTAAAATATGTAAACTCGAAATGAAGCCTCTATATGCAGAATATACCATAGATTTAACCAAAATAATCTTTTATTATACTGCCGATGATAGAGTTGATTTTAGAGAACTATTAAAGTACTTAGCACCTGAATTTAGAATTAGAGTAGAACTAAGACAAATAGGCCCTCGTGAAGCTGCTAGAGCACTTGGAGGACTAGGTGTTTGTGGAAGAGAACTATGTTGTAAAAAGTTTTTACAAAACTTTGATTTTGTTACAATGAAAATGGCCAAAGAACAAGGAATGAGCTTAAATAATGCTAAAATTAGTGGTGCTTGTGGTAAACTTATGTGTTGTATAGGATATGAGGAAGAACTTTATAAGGAAATGAAAAAAGAATTTCCAAGTGTTGGTAACTATGTAAAAACACCTACATGTGAGAATTGTAAAGTTGTAGCAGTAGATTACTTTAAACGCATTGTTAAAACCCAAGAAGACCCAAATGCTATGCCGGTAGTTCATAAACTAGAAGAAATAGAAGGATTTACTATTGCAAGAAAGGTTGAAGAACCAGAATTAATAGTAACAGCTGAAGAAGTAGATGATGAAATTGAAGTTGAAGTTCAAGAATTAGAACGTGAAGATGAAAATATTCAAGGTTCAGTTGATAAAAAAGAAAAAATAATAGATAATCCTAAAAAGGCTCATCGCTACAACCGTTATAAGAAGAAATTTAAAAACAATGGAAACAAAAAACAAGGAAACAATAAGTAATCTTTTAGGCTATGATGGTCTAAAAATAATTCAACGCAAGGATATCCTTAATTTTTCTTTAGATTCAACACTGCTAGCTAATTTTGTTAGTATTAATTTAAGTGATAAAAAAATAATAGATTTAGGATGTGGAACTGGTTATATTCCTTTGTTTTTAAGCCTAAGAACAAAAGCACACATATATGGAGTAGAAATGCAAACAGATATATATAATCTTGCCAAAAGAAGCGTTGAGTTAAATCGACTTGAATCACAAATCACAATTATTAATGGCGATATAAAAGATATTCATCAAACCCTAGGGTATTCAACTTTTGATGTAGTGGTTTCAAACCCTCCATACTTTAAAGTAAATAGTACATCAAAATTAAATAAAAATGATTATAAGACAATTGCTCGCCATGAAATATATATAAATTTAGAACAATTAATAAAAAGCGCTTCAATTCTCCTTAAAGAAGGAGGAACATTTGCATTAGTTCATCGTAGTGGACGATTACTAGAAATATTATTTTTATTTCAAAAATATAAGATTGAGCCAAAAAGATTACAATTTGTTTATTCAACGCCTTTAGCATTAGATTCAGTTGCAATTCTTATTGAAGGTAAGAAAACAGACAAACAAGGTGATCTCAAAATATTACAACCATTATATATTAAAAATGATGACAATGAATACACAAAAGAAATGCTAGAAATATTTAATTATAAGAAGGTATAATATGTTACAAAGACAAAAGACTTATGAATGTGAAACATCAAAATTATATCTTGTGGCTACTCCAATTGGAAATTACAATGATATGACATATCGTGCCGTAGAAACATTGAAAATGGTTGATGATATATATTGCGAAGATACAAGAATAACAGGAATGTTACTTACATTTTTTGATATACATACTAAAATGCATAGTTATCATGTTCATAATGAACAAGAATTAACAAATTTAATAGTTGAAAAAATAAAAAATGGTAAAAATATCGCGGTGGTGAGTGATGCAGGTATGCCTGCTATTAGTGATCCTGGATTTCTCATTGCTCGTGCCGCAATCATAAATAACATTGATGTAGTTGTCGTTCCTGGAGTAAGTGCTAGTCTTACAGCTATAGTTGGATCGGGCATACCTTCAAATAATTTTACCTTCATTGGCTTTCTAAATAGTAAAGACCAAAAAAGAAAAGAAGAATTAGAAATATTGAAGTATTCACCAAACACTTTAATCATATATGAGGCACCACATCGAATTAAATCAACTCTTGAAATGATTAATGAAATAATGCCTTCACGTCACATTGTACTTGCAAGAGAACTTACTAAAAAATATGAAGAATACTTGCGCGGTACCGCAAGTGAAATATTAGGTGTAGTAGATGAACTACGCGGTGAAATGGTTTTAGTTATATCAGGATGTACAAACGAAGAAAAAAACGAAAACCTTTGTAACTTGACAATAAAAGAACATTATCAATATTACTTAAATTCAGGATATGACCAAAAAGAAGCAATGAAACTTGTTGCAAAAGACCGTAATACTTCCAAAAGTAATATATATCAAGAAATACTAGGTAAGAATAAAGATAGGTAAAACTGTCTTTTTCTTTACATTTAAATTTAATTATAGTATAATAAAATTAATATGCGAGAATGAAAGGAATAATAAAATGAAAAAAATAAATAGATTGAAAAAAACCATGATATAGCCTTAATCGTTCAAAAAAAACAAACAAAACCTATTGAAGAAACTGACTATGACTATAATGCTTCAGTTGAAATTGAATTTTGGCACACTATTGGTGGGGCTGTTGAATCTCAAGAATTTTATATTCAACGGGTTATTGAAAACTTTCAAAATATATATCCAAATATCAAGGTAAAAATGGTTCATATCCAATACAATAAATTAACTGAGGAAGTAGAACAAGGATTAGAAAATGGCAAACTACCTACTGTTGTCAATGCTAATTCGTATAGTATTGCTAAATATCTTGATAAAAACCTATTAAGTAGTTTAGAAGATTATATTGATTCAACAACATTGATTACTAGAAAAGATGGAACTAAAGAAATAGTAGGATTAACAAAAGATGAACAAAATCAATATATTAAAGGTTTCATGGATGAATGTCGTAGTTTTGATTCACAAGCTAGTTTATATGCATTACCACTTAGTAAATCAACAGAAGTATTATATTACAATAAAACAATGTTTGATAAATATGGTTGGAGTGTTCCTC
>CAVJDT010000050.1:0-11884 GCA_963648435.1 Bacillota bacterium | reverse complement strand
ATGTCATCATGTGACAAATAATATAAGGTTTATTCATAAAAATATTCCTCCTCATTTTTATGATAGAAGAATAATCCATAAACCTAACTTTAGGCCAAGCTATAATCTTTAAAAAAAACTAGGCGATTTTACCTAGTTTTCAAAATGTTATTTCATTCTACGATTTTTATCCCATAAAAAGTACATGAAACAAAGAGATAGAATTCCAGTAGAAACATACGTTTGAATATTCGTATTTACACCCGTATTTGTTGTTTCCTCTTTTACTGGTTCATCTTTTAATTCAATCGTATTTAGACCTTTTACGCGAACATAATCCTGTTGTCCAATAAGAGTGATTTGACCTTCACCATCTATAGTAAACTCCACATCCTTTGCCTTTTGGTAACCATTAGGTGCCTTGGTTTCAGAAAGAATATAACTATTTCCTACAATGAGTTGTCCAGAAATTTCATCTAAGCTTAAACTATCTTTATGATTCACAAAAGAACTTCCTTTATTTGGTGAAATCACAAATTCTGCTCCAGATAAATCTTGCCAATTCTCATTTTTCTTTTCAACAAAAACTGTTAATGGATCATTTATAATTCCATCCTCAGTTATAGTTCCTGTCTTAATTGTAAAACGAGAATCTTTATTTACTGTAATATTTTGATCATAATCTTCATCATCTATTGTAAATGTACATTCAAATAAATCATTTGAACGATAACCCGGATTATCACGCTCTTTAATCGTGTATTCACCCTTTTCTTTTATATCAAAAGTGATTACACCATTCTCTGTTACTTGTGTATCTATACATTCACCATTTAAATAAAGTTCAAAAGAAACATTATCTAATGGATTTTTCGTAGTCGAATCAATGATATTTAAATGGATCTTAGAAACAAACATTTTATTTGTAATTTCCACTAGAACTACTTTATTCATAGCACCCGTATTTGAATCACCAACACTGAATTCATATTTATCTTTACTTAAAGACGTATTTTTTGAAGCCTTAGTCTCTATTAAATAGTAGCTTCCCGTAGGCAAACCTTTTGAGAACTCTTCAGTTTTTCCATTTAAAGAGTAACTTTCACTACTAGTGCTACTAGACCAATGACCATTTTCATCCGTTGTTAGATGTTCTGCCATCAATTGTCCATCATTTGAATATAAACTATATTCAATACCAGAAACAATACCATCTTCAGATTCGCCTTTCTTTATGATTTCAAATTGCGCACGAATCCTCTTATTTTCTGCCGTAATCACATTTGAACTTTGATTCTTCAACGTTCCATTCGCATTTAAACTAAAATGAATCGGATTAAAGGAATCATAAGAAGAAACACCCTTCTTTTCATACAAGACATATTCAACACCTGTTTCTAAGCCTTTAATGACTTGATCATTTGCTGTACATATCCAAAACTTAACAGCACTTGCACCTTCTTTTGGTTTATCTTCATCAAAATCTGTTGCCTTATAGATTTCAAGATTTGCACCAGCTAGATTTTCTTGTGTCTCATTATCAATTTTATGAACCGTTATACTCGTTTCAATATCTTTCACGGTAATTAAATTTCCACCATTTCCAGAAAATTTATCCGTATCATTCATTGAAATCGTACCATCATCCATCATTGTAAATGTAACGGATGATTCATCTTCTAAAACATAACCAGCAGGTGCTTTGGTTTCTTTTAATGTATATTCATTTCCAACAATTAATAAACCAGTTAGTGTATACATATCTTCACCACTTGTCCAAGTCTTACTTGTAGTGTCATCTGTGAATTCTCCAGATAATTCAAATTCAGCACCCTTTAGATTTTTTGCACCATCCGTCTTAATAATGGAAATTGAATTCATTTCATTTTTAATCTCTTGATTGGCATAAACATCTACAGAAGTATCCGATTTATTTAAGGTTATTGTATAAACACTACTATTCAGCTTATAACCTTTTGGAGCTTTTGTTTCTTTCAAATAGTATGTACCCCAAGCTAAATTATTGAAGCTTAACTGACCATTTTCATCTGTTTTTAAAGTTGATCCATAGCCATCCTTTAATTTTTCACCATCAAAACTTTGCGATACCTTTTTCGAACAATCCACATCCGTATACAAAGTAAACTCGGCACCCTTTAATTTCTTATCTTTTTTAGCTGAATCTACTTTTGTCACATTGATAACACCAGGAATACGTGTATTCGTTAACTGAATCGTAGGATTTCCTGTTTTATCAACCGTTCCATCCTCTTGTACAGTAAAACTTAAAACCTGAGTCTCTTTTTGAACATAACCATTATAAACTTCTTCATATAAGTCATAGGTTTTGTTTTGTACAAGATTAAAAGTTAGTGTACCTTGATCATTCGTAATACCTTGTGTAATTTCCTTATCGTTTTGTTTAACGACAAAAGGTACACCTTCTAAAACTTCTTTACTATATGCATCCGTTTTCTTTAATGAAATTTTAATTGGATCATGATCAATATCAATCATTGTACTTCCATTTATTGTTCCATCTTTATGAATGGTAAATTCAATTGTCTTAGCTAATTTATAGCCATCTGGAGCACAAGTCTCTTTAAGGCTATAACTATGTCCACCAATCCACTTATAATCATTCATATTTAACGTATTCGTTCCATTAACTGTAAATGTCTTTGTTTCAATTGAAGTATCCGTTATATCAGTTAAAGTAAACTGTGCGCCATTTAATTGACCACCATTTACCATAAATTTTATAGATATCGGATCATCTTTAGCTTTAATTGTAGTTCCAGTGATTGAATAATGTGAATCTATTTCTCCAATCAAATCAGATCCATTACTATCCACTTTAAATGTATAAGATTGAGTATTTACCTTATAGCCATCTGGAGCCTTTGTCTCTGTTAAAGTATAGCTTTGCCCACCAATCAATTGACCTGTTAAAGTCGATTGATCCTTTAATGTCTTTGATGTACTACCATCTGCGAATAATCCTTCCAGTTTAAATTCTGCACCCCTTATAATTTTTCCATTCTCATCTGTTTTTTCAATGCTGACTTTATTTTTCTTATTTGTAAGTGTACCAGCATCAATCACATAATATTCTTTTAAGAATGTATCTCTATTAATTGTAAATTCAACACTATTGGCTTTACCCTGATCATTAAGAATGGTATAGCCATTCTTACCAGTAACTTCTTCTAACTTATAAGTTCCCCATTCTAATTTATCGATTGATAAAATACCATTTTCTCCGTCCCCTAAATCTGATACTTTTTTACTTTCAATAAATTCATATTTCTTGCCCGTAAACAATTCAGTAATCCAGCTTTGTTCTACTTCTTTATACAGTTTGAATTGAACACCATTTAAAGTTTCTTGATCTTCGTTTAACTTTTTCAAAATAACCTTACCCATTTTACGTGTATTTAATATAGAACCTTTGGAATCCACTTCACCAGATAATGTTTGTAAATTATTTGTAGTTAAAGTTTTATTGTAGTCAGAATCTTTCACTTCAAAAGTAGCACTATAGCCAACATATTGATCATGACCAGCTAGAACATAACCTTGGTTTATCTTTTCATAAACAAGATAATGTCCTTTCTTATTTAAGGTAAAACTTACATTACCACTATCATCTGTTGTTTGACTTTCAACTAGAGTACCATTATTAATATCATCAAAATGACTCGTACTATAATATAAGTCAAATGTAACATTATTGATTGCTGAATGATCAGTTTTATCTATTTTATGAAGACTTAGTTTTGATGTAAATTTTTTATTCTTAATCGTAAATGTAGATCCTTCTGCGCTTACATATTCATTAGAAGAAACTTGAATATTACCTTTCTCATCTAATTTAAATGGAGTTGTTAATCCTGGATTATAATATGTATCAAGAGTTGAAATTTCCTTTAAAGTATATTCATTACCTACCACTAGTTTTCCTTTAAGTTCACTTAAAATATTTTGACTTGTAACATTATAACTTGTTTTACCATCCGAAATTGTAAATGCCGCATACGTATCATTTTCAATTGATTCGCCAGTATCATAATCTACCTTATTTAAAGTAATCGATGTAGGTGTGGATGTAATCTTTAAAGTATTATTTTTAAAACTTACGTTATTTGACTCAGAAGTAATAACTAATTTTCCTTTCTCTATACTTATTTTTACTTTCACATCATCCATCTTTTCATATCCATCTGGAATGTTTGTTTCAGTTAATGTATAGTCTCCTAAATCTAATCCTTTGATTTCACTTCCGGTATAAATTGTTTCACTATTTTTTGTCACTTTAGTAGAAACATTACCCTCTTTATCCTTATTCCAAGTTGCTTCATAGCCATTACCACTTAGTTTAAAGCCAGCCATGTTAGATCCATCGATATGAAACGAAGTAATCGTATTTGTAACTATTAATCCGTCATCAGAATATGTAGGATTCATATATCCAGCAAGTCTTTCTTCTTTTACAGTATATGTATACTCTTTTCCATCTTTATCTTTTTTAGGAAGATTAGAAGCAGTCCCTTTCCAATCATTATTTTTAGAAACATTAATTTTATCAGAAAGCTTTTGTCCATTTTGATAAATAGTAAATTCAATAGAAGATGGACGTGCACTTACACCTGTATCATCCCATATCTTTGTTGCGTGTACATCCTTTGTTTCTAAAGTATTCGTATTTGTATATACAAAGCCATTGGTTTGAGTTTCTTCATTTGTTATTGTTGAAGTATATGCACCATTATTACTTATTTCTTTTACAGAATAAGTATACACATTTCCTTCTGAATCTTTAGAAGGAAGATTATTAAGAGTAGTGCTTTCTTCATTTGAATTATTTGTACCCGAAACAGTTAAAACATAGCTTTGCCCTTTACTATTCTTAACCAATTCATCATTACTATTTTCTATTTGACGATACACATGATATTTTACAGTCCAGTCTGAATTTCTTAATCCATATTTATTATCTTGATCGACCCATTTTTTTGTGATTTTTAAAGAAACATTATGCTTCAAAGTATTTTTGACTGTTGTATCATCTGTATTTTCTACAGTATAAACATCATTATCAGCATATTCAGTTGTATTCTCTTTAAAGTTGACTTCTTTATTACCAATCTTGGTTTCACGTACACCATAAATCAATTCTTTGCCCGATTTATTCTTCGCATATTTTGGAAGATTGTTAAAAGTGATCGTTTTACTACTAGATTTAATTGTATTTGTATAAGTAATTGAATTTGATTTATTAAAATAATCACTTGCCCACTGCCAAGTACTATCCCCTTTTTCTTTAACAATCAATGTGAGTTCAACACTCTCTGTTTCAAGATTTGGATTGATATTTTCCCATTTTTTCGTTGCGGTTATTGAAGTACGAGTTAATGTATTTGTAACATCTGATTTTTTTACTGTACCAGCATCATAATAGTCATTAGCTTTATCTTCTTCTTTAATGAAATATTGCCAGCTTTGCCCATCTGGCGCAATCTTGTCTAAGTTACTAAACATATAAGACCATTCGTTACTCTCATTTGTACTATTGATATTTCCACTTTTATTCGTTAAATCACTAGACTTTGTAAAGGTTGTTGAATCCTTTTTAAGTGTTAAGGTACCGACCTGTTGAGAGGCAATTGTGCTTGTCTTTCGATATAAAGTCAAAGTAACAGAATCTGGACGATTGCCCATCAAATCATCAAAATCATCCCATATCTTCTTTCCAGAATATGTAGTTTGTCCATATTGATCATATGTATTTGTAAATTTGATTGTTTTATCTGTAGTATCTAATTCAAAAGTATGATCAATGTCCCAATTATTCGTACTTGTTGTATATCCATTCACAATTTTTTCAACGATATAGTATTGAAACTTCTTGCCATTTGGCGCGTAAATGAGTTGATTCTTAAAGGAAATCGATTCTTCCTTATTATTCTTATTCATCTTTTTCGTTTCAACAACCGTATCACTATCAGTGATTTTATCACCATTACTATCTACAGTAACACGATGTAATTCAAAGGTTAATGCTGGATATTTAAAACCAGGTGAATAATTATCTAAACCAGCCCAAGATTTATTTACTGTAATATTACTTACGTTACTAGTATCATTTTTATAAGTATTTGTTACGGTATAGTAATTATCATTAACTGCAGATGGATCTGAAGTTATAAGTGATTTTACAGAAATATCATTAATGGCTTCACGTACTTTATATGTATATAGCTCACCATTTTCATTATATTTATCTAAAGTCTCAGGAGTTTCTGATTCTTTATAAGTTCCATCTACATTATTTTCACCTTGATATTTAAAATAGAAATTATAGCTTAAATCTGAAGTACTACTACCATCTATTGTTATATTGGCAATATTCTCTTTTTTAAGCTCATTACCAATATATTGATCCAAATAGAAAGTAACACTAGGAAGTTGAGAATTTGGGAATCCTTTTGGGATATTTTTCCAAACCTTTAATCCTTGAACGGTAACACTACTCTTTAATCCATTCACAAAAGTATTTCCTTCTTTTAATACTTGAACATTATCTGATGAAATCGCTGTTATACTATCTGTACCTTCTCCACTATCACTAGGTTTACCTTCTTTATATTTTACAGATTCATAATCTAAAGATTCCGTATCAACATGCGTATTTTCACTCGCATAATAAGTAATTTCTGCACCATTTTCATCATATTGTGGTAAGTTTTCAAACTTACAAGACCATTTATAAAGGTCTGTTTGATCCTTTTGTGACCATAAACAATCAATATATGTAGATACTTGTTTAATTTTGTCAGAAACAAAATATTTTCCATTTATCTTCGTTGCATTTGAATAAAGTGTTAAATAGATATCTGGACGTTGTTTTTTAGAATAAACATAAGTATCCTTCCATAACTTATAGAATGTTACTGTCTTAGTTTGTGAACGCTTATTTAAGATTGAAATAGCTTGACTATCATGTTCACTTTCCTGCACATTTCCAATCTTATATTCACTATAATCAATTGTCGTTTTATAGTCATTTTCAGATAATTTCTTATCCGGATCATTTTCAATCACTTTATATTCAATGAATTTACCCTTCGCATCATATTTAGGCAAATTATAGAAGTAAATGGTTTGTCCATCGTCACCCGTTAAGCTTTGTGTGGAATCAACAACAGTAGTTCCATCATTAGAAGTAATGGATGTTGTTTCATTGACAATTTTAATGGAATTATTCTCAATAGTTACACCATCATTATCCGTAGTTAGTTGTACACTCGCATTATAGCTTTTACGTGTTGCAACATCTTGTTTTCCATCCTTCCACGTTTTTGTGACGGACAAATCAACCGTTCCTACACGACGATTGATGATCGTATAATAGTCATTCTGTTTCGAATAACTTACTTTATATGACGTTTGATCCGTTGTAACTTGATCATTTTCTACTATATAGTCACCAACCTTGGTTTCTTTTAACTTATAGCCTCCAGAATATAAATTTGCATCTTTCTTAAACTCATCTGGTGTATCACTTTTCTTTGTGATGACTGTTTTTCCATTTACTTCATACTTATAAGCTGTTACGGTTACATTCTTTAACCAGTTATCACTTTCACTTAACATTGTTTTCGCAAGAACTGTATTATCATCTGCCAAAACTTCTATAGTAATATCTTTACGTTGATAGCTGTCTCCATCATCATACCAAACCTTACGAATATTAATCTGTTGTCTTGGATCCTTTTTTTCTACATACGTATTCTTTAAGAAAATATTATTGTAGCCATATTTCACATTATCAATATTACTTGACTTATCTTGTTTATTATTTTCATACGTTAAAATGTAATTAGTAAGACTTTGTTCTCTAACTTGATAAATGAATTTTCCACCATCGTGATCAAATTTTGGTAAATCACTTATCGTATATGACCAATACGTATCCGTATTTCCTTGATCATTTCGGTTAAGAGTAATCGTTTTATTGTAGTCTGAATCTGTTTTTGTATTTGTCTTATCCAATTGTTCAAAATAAACATTTAGGGTTGTTGGAAGATTCGTATTTGTATTATGAACCCATTCTTTATGAATATAGTAATTAGTTGTACCCGTAAGTGTACTTGTTAATGTTGTTTCATTATTATTAGTTGATGAAGTTTCTATAAAATATTCATCACCATCTTTCGCATTTTTATTGACAGATAATATAGCTTTTTTACCATCTTCACTTAACGCATTTTCTGTATCCGAATCTTTGATAGAAATTTCAACCCAACGATACTCAACCTCATTTCCATTTTTATCATATTTATCTACATCCATAGAATATGTAGGATTTCCTGTTTCTACATTGTAGTCCTTTAATTCATGTATGACTGTATTTCCCTTCTCATTCGTATAATCAGTCCAAGAGCTATCTGTTCTCTTTTTTACTTGTAACTTTACTGAAACGGAAACATCATTTAATTTGGATGCATAAAAATCTGCGACCCACACTTTTGTGACCGTTGTAGAAATGGTTGATTCAATACGATTGGTTAAAGTACCACCATTATAAATACTTGTATCGCCATTACGAGTGGATTCCGCTCGTGTTTTTCCATCCGCATTCACATCGTCTTCAAAATTATTTTCTATGGTTCCATAATGACGAACATAGGATTTATCGCTCATATTTTCTTTCGCAAAATAAACATAAGTATAGCCATCCGTATCATATTTAGGTAAGTTATCTACAGTCCACGTTCCGCCATTTTTCGCATTCCAACTGCTAATACTTTCTTGATTTAAATCTTCATTCACCTGAGAACCTTTTGTATAATCTACGTTTGCTTTTTTTGAATAACGCCACAAAGTCCACGTAGCGGTTGGATGTTCTTTTTCTGTTAACCAAATCTTTGTACCTGAATATGATGTTGTTCCTGTCAACAATAAATCAAGTTCACCACCATTTTTAATGGATGATGTATCATTGCCATAATTGGCAACACCAGTATTATCATAAGTAACCGCAAATTTATCTCCGTCTTTTAAAGAAATAGTACCATCATCACCCATATTTTTAACAAGTGCATCATAGACAATGAGTGATTTTGTATCGCCACTCGCTTCATATTGTTTAAGACCAGAAACCGTTAGTGTATAAGTTGATTTTCCAAGAGAAATAGATGGAGAAGATAATTTATAGTCATTTTTATCAAGTTTATTATTTAAATCTTCATTATCTGATTTCAACTCAAAATATGTATGTAAATCACTAATTTCTTGTCCACCATTTGAAATGACAATATCAATCTTATATTCTGTTAATTTATAGATATTATAGGTTTCACTGTTTTCTTCTACAGTATAGTCTGAATCTGATAAAGAATAAGTTAAAGAACTCGCAATATCTTTTTCATCGATTTTAGATGGAATACCTGTAATTTCTACTTCTTGGTATTGGGCATTATTACTTTTCATAGTAAAGGTAATCTTTGAAAGATCATATACGTCGGATGTATCTTGAGTCGCCCAAGAATTTCCGTCAAAAGTATAACTAAACTTTTGATTATCAATCGTTAAAGTAAGACTTCCATAATTACTACGGCCAAACGTAATGTCATCATACCAATTAAGCGCAAAAGATTTCTTTCCATTATATTCAATCGATGTATCAGCTAAGGACAGGTCTGATTCATCTGAATCATTATCTGTTTCCTTTTCATTCTTAGAAGTTTTAGATTCCTTTTTATTTTTCGTATAATTGATTTCTAATTTTGTATCACTCGTTATTGGAGAAATCTCATTTACATTCCAACCATCTAAAGAATAGTCATAAGAATAAGAGGCTGCATTTCCATTTTTATCCGTTGTATAAAGATGTTGTAAGGTAAAGTTCCATGTTTTTGTATCCACTTCCTTATAAGTCTTCACTATATTTGGAAAGATTTGATCTAAAGTATTTTTGATCTCTAAATCATTTTCTTCATCAAAAGTAATGGTTCCACTCACATTATAGGTTTTTAATTCATTACCAAAAACTTGGGATGAAACAAAAGAAGAACCATCGTTTGTGAATGTCAATGTATCATTAGAACCGATATATGTACCAGCAAGTGTTGTATATCCAGGTAATGAATCTTCTTTTAAAGTATAGCTATAAACTTCATCACTATTCTCTTTATAAATAGGAAGATTCAAAATTAAATAAGTATAGATATTCATTCCATTTTCTTCGGTTTCACTTTGAAGTTGTAGAGTCTTATGGATTTCTACACCATCTTGATACAAGTGAATCATTTGGTTGATATCTTTTCTTCTTTGATCTGCATCTTCATCATCCTTAAATACAATCTGAAAACTTGCGTTCTGATAGCTTTGAACAAATTCTTCTGAAGTATTATTTTGAACTTCAGAAGTTGTTGGTTCTGTTTCTTCTTGTGTGAGTTCTTCAGCTGAAACACTATTTTGAAATGATGTCATAAATAGTGTAAGACATAGACAGATGCTCATGATTCGTTTCAAATTTTTCATATAAAATCCCCTTTCCATAAAAATAAAAAAGAAGTTTCCTCCAAAACCATTAAAGAAGAAACTTCCACTATAAAAAAACAAAAAAGTTTGCAACCGGCTAGCATGACCACATTAAATAAATGGCTTTAGCTCCTAATGGCTTTGCGTCCCTAGCTTTCGCTAGGTTTGCTCATAAAATTGTATAACTGCTTAATGCTCGCCTATAAATAATATCATAAACTTGATTTTATCGCTATAAAATTTAATAAGACATCATTTTAAACCGATTATAACTAAAAAAGAAGGCAATTATCTCACCTTCTCTATTACATTAATCCTCTTGCAATATTTGCTTTCTTCCTTTTTTTCGTTAATTTTTTATCATCATAAAATCAGACACAATACTTAAATTTGACTCTTATTGATCAACTTGAGCTAGACGAGTAGTTACTCTTGCTTGAACCTGTATATAATAAGCTGTTTCAGCATCATTCAAATCTCTTTCACCCAACTTATCAAATTTATCAGAGAATTCAGCATATTTACTCATATATGTCGCATAATCAGCAAGTAAAGTTGTATCAGATGGATTCGCATTATACTTTTCTATAAAATCACAATATTCATTCATGAAAGTTTCATAACTATCCATAGCTTCCTTAAAATCAGTGTGCATTCCATCCGCACCAATTGTTGAGTCATTATTGTCTGTTGAAGAATCTTCAGATTCACTTGTTGATGAACTATCTTGATTCGTGGTTTCTTTTTTCTCTTTTTTACTAACACTAACCAACATTATATTGTTTCCTTCATAGCTTATCGATAAATAATAACCATCTGCATTATAGGCACTATAGTATTTTTCACCTTTATCATAATCAATATTAAATCCGCTATTACTACATGTCGTCACATATTCATCATAATCTGTCTTGCTAGTTTCACCAATATATACTGAAAAACTATTGTCATGTTCATAATTAAATTTTCCAGTTAATGACTTAGGTGAAGGTACAACACTTCCGGCAGCTCCAGATGGCCAAGTAATTGTACTCATTTTCATGGATGTTTCTAACGTAATATCAAGTTCATCACTAATATGAGTTAATTTTAATGAATATCCATCTGAATTGTAGGCCTCATAAGTGTAAGATGATTTATCCGCATCAATTTTAAATCCCATTTTAACACAATCTTTTACATATTTATTATATTGTTCATCCGTCACTTTTTCTAAGTCAACACTCAATTTTTCATCTGAATTCTCATTGATTTCACCTTTATTTGAAGGTGGATCTGGAAGATATTCTTTTAAAACAATTGTGTCAAGCGAAATTGAAAATGTCTCAAAAAAAGTAAAAGATTAGCACCGAGTTAG
>CAVJDT010000049.1:0-12992 GCA_963648435.1 Bacillota bacterium | reverse complement strand
AATAAAACAAAAAAGCAGTCTCTTAGATAATACTAAAAAACTGCGTGTAGTGCTGTAAATAAGGGTGCGAGTAGTGTTATATTTGATATAATAAAGTTTTATCAGTTAAAGGAATATTTTGCAAATTATATACTCTTTTTTTATAAAATGAAATTTCCTTATTAATAAAAAAGCTAATATTAAAGAACAAAGAATAAAATATATTATTCCTATTGTTCCACGTGCTCCACCGCTTTGCATAATTTTCGCAGTATAACTATTAACAAAGTCTAAATCAGTATAACGATAATATTGGGTTTCTCTAATTACAGCTTCATAAAATTCAACTTTTCCATATGGTATAAAACAAAGGATTATACCACTAACCATTAAACCTAACATTACTAATTTATAAATAAATAATAATTTATCTTTTTGATTTGGTTTTAAGATGCTTACTTTACTTTCAAGGATACTACCACAATTATAACAAAATTTGTTGGCATCAGGATTTTTGAATCCACATTTTTTACAAATAATCATATTTTCTCACTCCTTAACTTTTAAGACTCTTTTAAAATAGAAGAAGCATTTAGCTATTAACTTGCTAAATGCTCACTTTTAACATAAATAATTTTGCAAATTTGAAAAAATCACTAATACGAATACCATAGTATCTAAGTCTACTATCAAGTACTTTTAATGTTATATAGAAGAATAGCAATCCAATTCCAAATCCAAAAACTGATAAAATAATTCCTGATAAAGCTTTTTTCTTGTTGACTTTAATTTTTGATACCATTCCTAAAATTGAGAAAACAAAACCATATCCACAAAGAAGTAATGCTACACTACTTGCAATGATGGATGCGGCGCAAATAAGGCCGGCAAGGCCTAATCCAAAGCCTACTCTACCAAATATTCTCCAACAATTTGCTTCAAGTTTAATCTCTGGTTTAGTTTCTTCTACTTCAGCAGTTTCTGGTTTTACTTCAACTTTCTCTATATGTTTTTCTAGTGATGTACCACATTCGCCACAAAACTTAGTGCCATTTGGGTTTACTTTCCCACAGTTTTCACAAACTAACATGCTAATTTTCCTTTTAATGGTAACTTAATTTTAGTACTATTAGTAACTAAAGTAATGTCCACCAGTATCTGCCGCAAAGCCAATGGCAATGATAATTAAATACATAATAAAGCCGATTACTAAACCGATGATTGATAAAATCATACCAACTTTTGCTTTAGTATGGCTTCCAGCATCTTTTGTTCTCATACCTAAAATTGAAAATACTAAACCTGGTTCGCCTATAACAAGGGCAAATACGCTAAAGATAAATGTTACAGATGATGCAATTGTAATTATGCCAAGAATAAAACCAACTTTGGCAAATACTTTCCAACATTTTGCTTCACCTTTAGCCTCTTGAGTAGTTGGTTCAACTACTGGCTGTGCTTGTGCAACTACTTCTAGTGGTGCACCACATTCGACACAAAACTTAGTTCCATCGGGGTTTACTTTTCCACATTCTTTACAATAAATCATTTTTTTCCTCCTTAATTTCTGAATATATATTACTATTGTATCATATTTTTAAAAAAATATGGTTAAATTTGTTTTTATTTTAATTTTATTTTATTAACTATTTCATTTTTTAGATTTTCATTAAATTTTCCACACTTAATCATTGCTATTTCTTCTTGATATGGTGGAAGACTTAAATCTTTTGTATATGGAATATAGGGTGTTTCTAGAATTTTAGGAATTTCTTTAAATCTTTCATCATTAACAAACTTCATCAAGGTCTCAAAGCCAATAGTTCCAAAGCCTATATTTTCGTGTCTATCTTTATGACTACCTACTGGATTTTTTGAGTCATTTAAGTGAATTACCTTTAAATATTCAAGACCAATGATTCGGTCAAAGTCATTAATTACGCCCTCATAATCATTAACAATATCATAGCCAGCATCATTGATGTGACAAGTATCAAGGCAAACTCCAATTCTATTTTTGTTGTGAACACGGTCAATTATAGCCTTTATTTCTTCAAATGTTCTACCACACTCAGTTCCTTTTCCGGCCATCGTTTCAAGTAGGATTACTGAACGATAATTAATGGTATCAGATAAAATACAGTTAATCCCATTTGCAATTCGTTCAATTCCATAATTACTTCCCATTCCTACATGAGCACCGGGATGAAGAACCATGTATTTTGCGCCAATCATTGATGTTCCCATAAGTTCATTTCCTAAAAAGGTTATTGCATAATCCCATTTTTGGTTATCACTTTGCGCAAGGTTAACAATATATGGAGCATGAACAATAATGTCTTCAGGATCTATATTGTTTTTTTTACAAAGTTCTAAGGCTTCATTGATATGCATTTGATTAAATGGCTTTCTAAATGTATTTTGAGGAGCACCTAAATATACCATTAAGGCATTAGCCCCATAGCTTAAAGCTTCTTCGACACTACCTTCTAACATTTTGATTCCATTATTACTTACATGACTACCTATTTTCATTTTTTCTTTCTTCCTTTGCTCTTTGGCGATAAATGTTTTGAATTCTTTCGCGTTTTGCTTTTCGTATTTCTTTTTCAATTAATTCTTTACGTTTTTTTCGGTAACCTGGTTTTACTTTTTTTGGCATTGGGGTTTTTTGGTGAATTGCTTCTTCAATTTGTTTAGATGGTGATAATCTTTTTATTTTTTTTCTAAATATTGTTTCCACAAGTTCGCCATTTTTAATTTGATAAAACTTTGGTTTTAAGCCTTTATCTTGTAGTTTTTTAACATAGTCATCATCATCGTAGGCATATAAACTATAGGCAACCCCTGTACTTTCATATCGGGCCGTACGACCAGTTCTATGAATGTAAAATTCTATATCTTTGGGAAGGTCAAAATTAATAACATGACTTACTCCTAATATATCAATCCCACGTGATGCTATATCACTTGCTACAACATACTTAAACTCTAAGTCATTTATCCGTTTAAGCATTTGCTTACGACTTCTATCATCCATATCACCATGAAGTTTACCAACCTTATATCCTTTTTCAGCAAGACTTAAGGCAAGTTCATCTACACCTTCTTTAGTATTAACAAAGATTATGGCAAGATATGGATTAATAATTTTTAGTAAATCATTTAGTACTTCTTTTTTGTCTTTAGCTTTACACTGTAACATAATATGTTCAATATTATTTGTGGTAAGGTTTTTTTCTTCTAAAGTAATCGGTTCAACTTTTTCTAAATATTTACTCAAAAATTGACGTAAACCTTTAGATATCGTTGCACTAAAAATTAAAAATTGAGGTTTTCCTTGAACTTTACCAATTAATTTATCAACTTCCACTAATTCTTTTTCTTCAAAAATCATATCAGCCTCATCAATAACAATAGTTGTGGCATTATGAATTTTTAAGACATTAGCATTAACTACTAAATCATTAAGACGTCCAATTGTTCCTATTACAATTTGAGGTTGGGCTTTTTCAAATTTTTTAATTTCTATATCTCTACTTCCCCCACCAATTACTTTTGCAACCGCTACATCATATGGAAAATACTTTGTAAGGTCAGTTACTACATTAAATAATTGACTTGCAAGTTCTCTTGTTGGTGAAATAATAATCACTTGTACTTCATTCTTACTTACATCTAATTTTTGAAGAATAGGGACTAAAAAAGCGTGTGTTTTCCCACTTCCAGTAGCACTTTGGACCATTAGGCTCTCCCCTTTAATAGCACGAGGAATAACTAATTTTTGAATTGGGGTAGGTGATATAAAATTAATCTCATTTAGAGCTTCTAACAATTCTTTTTTTAAATGATAATCTTTAAAACTGCTCATTTCCTTAATTCCTTTCTATTATTTCACCAATTAATCTGTTATTATCAAATTTTATTATTTTTACATTTGCAATCATATTTTCTTTTATTTTTTGATTTATCGGTATGTATATTTCTAAATAATTGCTGCTATGTGAAACGTAATATCCATTTTTAACTTGTTCAGTAATGACAGTACAGTTTTCATTTATAAACGATTTTTCATACTCTATCTGCATTTTTTTAGCAATGTCTAATAAAATATGGGTTCTCTCATTTATGACTTTTGGGTCCAAATGACCAGGCATTTTATCAGCTTCTGTATTCTTTCTTCTAGAATATGGAAAGATATGCATCATTGAAAAATTCATTTCTTTAATGAATGAACAAGTCTTCTTAAATTCATCTTCAGTTTCACCAACAAAACCGGCAAGTAAATCAGTTGTAATCGCAATACGTGGGAACATCACTTTAATCTTATTAATTAAATTACGATAATCGCTTGTTAAATATTTCCTATGCATTCTCTTAAGCACGGTATCAGATCCACCTTGTAAAGGAATGTGTAAGTGATGCGCAATCCTTGTTTCATATTTTTTAATAGTATTTAAAAGTTCATCACTTACTTCCATTAATTCAATAGATGATAGACGAAGACGGAAAAGTGTAGTTTCTATCATGATTCTTTCTATCAACTTTGCTAAATTAATATTTCCTAAGTCTTGCCCATATGTTCCAGTATTTATTCCCGCAATTATAACTTCATGAGTGCCATTTTTAACTAGGGTTTTAATCTCGTTAATGACATCATCTGGTTTTCTACTTCTAATTTTACCTCTTGCATAAGGTATTGCACAATAACTACAATAGTTTTCACATCCATCTTGAATTTTAACAAAACCACGAGTATGTGTTTTTACCGCATTTACTTTCATTTCCTCATATTCAGTTACATTGTCAATATCATCAACAAAATTATTATTTGTAAAAGTATGATCAATTGATGATTTGGTATCTAAATATGACTTAACAATATCATATGCTTTTAAGCGATTATTAGTGCCTATTATCGCATCCGCAAGTTCACTTGCTTCTTCTTGATGTAATTGAACATAACATCCCATTGCAACAATTAACGATGTTGGATTTTCTCTTTTTAATTTTCTTATTATTTGTCTACTTTTTTGGTCAGAAGTACTTGTAACAGTGCATGTATTAATTATAATTACATCAGCATCATTTTGTTCAGTATATTCTAAACCATGTGAGACAAAGTCATTAAGAATTGCTTCTGATTCATAACTATTAACTTTACAACCTAAACTAACAATTCTAAATTTCATATTTATTTCCTCTTTTATAGTCAATTATACTCATTATATAGCTCGGAGCAACTTCTGTTCTTAAAACTCTCTTGCCAAGGCTTACAAACTTGAACCCTGCTTCTTTTAAACTGACTAGTTCTTTTTCATCAATTCCACCTTCAGGTCCTACAAGTATTAATATTTTATTTTCATTAGTTATTACATCACCTAAATATAAATTATTAGCCTCATCAACATGAGCAACCAAACATAAATCATAGTTACTACTTATTTTAATAAAATCTTTAAATGTAATTGGCTCTTTTACTTCTAAAACTTTCGTACGATGGGCTTGTTCAGCTGCTTCTTTCGCAATCTTATTTAACCTAATTTGTTTTTTATCAAGTTTTTCATCTTTAAGTTTTACATTTGATCTTGTCATAATAACAGGAAGATAAAATGAAGCTCCAAGTTCAGTGATGTGGTCAATTACTTCTTCCATTTTTTCTTTTCTAACTAATCCTTGAGCAATTGTCACTTCACATGGAAGCTCCTTATCCTCTAAAAGTTCTTCTACTATTTTTAATGTGACATTATGACTACTAATATCAATAATTTCAGAAATAAAAGTTAAAGAATTATAACAAGTATATACCATTTCTCCTGTTTTCATTCTCATCACATTTGCCATATGATGAGCATCATCGCCAGTAATAGTAATTATTTTGGTATTTAAATCAATAGTTGCTGTACTATCATTTAAAAAGTATCTTTGCATAATATCACCACTCTTTATATTTCTATATTATAACAAAAATCGTTATTTTTTGCAAGCAAACAAAATTATAACCACCCATATAACGGGTGGTCTAATTTGATATATAACCTTTTTACTCATGCTACATAAAACACTTAATCATATTTATCTTTAATTCTTAGCTAATACTTAAAACACATTCATAGAAACTAGAAGCATATTTATCATTAAGTACATAAATTTTTCTTTCATCAAGTTCATTATACTTTTCAAAAAATATCTTATTTTTATAAATTGTAAGTCTATCATAATAATTAGTAATGATGTAATCATCATAAATATACTGCATACTAAATCTTAAAAAGTTATTTGTATCATTTAAGAAAGACTCAGTCTCAGGATCTACTGTATATTCCACAAATAATTCATCTATTGAAATTTCCCCAAGAATATATTCTTTTTCTTTTAAAGTATAAAAGCCAATAGAATCATGTTTATTAATTAATAATTTAGTGACATCTAATTCATTTATATCTGGAAAGTTAAATCCTTCTTTAAGCCAAAAGTAAGTATTATACTCTTGAAAAAGTATATTTTCTTCTGTATCGCTATCAAGAACATAAGTTTCCTGTGGTTTACCATAGAATCCTATTGTATATCCTATTTGATGTTTTTTTCCATAAAAATCATACTTACTAGTAATATCATAATAATTTTCAGGTAGCATATATCTATTATTGTTATAATAGAACGTGTAAAAATTCTCATAATTAAGGCATTCTTTTCTAAGCACTATTTTGTCACAACTTGTTAATAAACAAATAATAAATAAACATAATAGGGAAAAAAGTATTTTACGCATAATAACCTCCTTTTTAACTTAGCATAAAATTCAGTTTATTCGATGCCTATTCTTTATTACATTAATTCACCAATTTTATCCATTATCTCTTTATCAATTTTACTATTAACACTTTTATATGAAGTAATAATAAAATCATTAGAATCATCATTTACATAAAAATGATAAATCATTCCATCTGAAAAAACTAATTCATAAAATGGAGAATCTAACTCTTGTTGTTTTTCATCTAAAATTAAAGGGGTTAAGTGATAAAAATATCCATAAGTTTGAAGTATCTCTTTTTTCCCATTTTCATCATTCATATGCATATAATAATCAGATGACAAAGCATTATGTTTTATAAAGAACATATTTTCAATAATCCCATTCTTGTCACATAATATTATGAAGTTTTCACTTTCCATTAAAAAATACACAATATAAGTAGAATCTATCTTCACAACATTTTTAATAGGTAATATTTCATTAACTTCAGATATTAAAACAGCACGTCCCATAACTAATAATTTTTCATTATCAATATATATTTTTTGAAGATTATCTATTATATCTTCTTTTACGTAACTTTCATTATTTTCTTGAGCTACCAAAGAATTTAATAATTGAATTTCTTTTTTATATACATTTTCTAAATTATTATTACATCCTAACATAAAAAATAAGCCTCCTAAAATAATTAATATAAACATTTTTTTCATTAAATTCTACCTCCAATAAATTATATACTTTATTGTTCCCGTATAATTTATGTTACTTCTATGCCATATTCCATCATAATATTCTCCATACCATGTATTGTAATCCCACGGGTTTCCTTTTAGTTTTATAATTCCTGTTTGTCCAGGTTTATGCGTCCACGAACCATCACTCATTCTTTTCATAAAGTGATAGTCACTAGAGCCAAGCCGTAGAGCAATCATAGTTTCTCTTGCAGAAGGTTTATATGACTTTTTTACTTCTTTTGCCTTGTACCCTAATACAGTCAAATCTGATAGTACACTTTGGGTTAAGTATTTCAAATCATATTTATATTTTCTTCCAGATAGGTATCCTGGGTTAAGTCTAGCATATGTTATGCCAATTGCATAAGAATAACAATTATATTTTTTCATCGTACTTTCGTCATATGCTCTGTAATATATATTATATTTAGGGGTATAGTTCGTACCATTTTTAGAAGTATTTCTATTTGAACAACTAGTTGCTCCAATTATGCCAATTACAATAGGAATAATTATCCACCAAGCATCTCCTTCTGAATCTACTCTAATAACCGGGTTATTCTCACAATAACTATAAAGATTATAACTAAGTATGTTACCATTTGAACCTAGGCAACTGATATCATCCATTGTTATAAATCTTAATGTTTTTACATCGTAATATCTACTATTTAGATAGTACCATCCAGTTTCATCATCTTGATAATAGCCTCGATATCTAAATGGATTAATTGTACTTAAAGATATTCCTGAAGTATCTATTGTATTAATTATTCTGCCATATGCATTATAATAATATTTTACCACAATGTTATTATTACTGTCAACAATTCCTATAATATCTTTTTGAAGATTTTTTAAATATAAATATTTTACATTATTATATGTAAAACCTATAATTTCACCATTTGAATCATAAAAGTATTGTAAAATAGCATTATTCTCACCACTTCTAATTTCTTTAATAATATTGGTTCCATCTAGTATGTATTCAGTTGATGTGGTGTTATTATTTTTTGTTACTACTTTGGATATTCTGATACCACTTGCATTATAAGCATAATTAATCTCAGAATCAGTGTTCAAAAGAGTTGTGATATTTCTCATATCATAAGCTATAGTCCAACCTAAATATAAATTTGGTTCACCATTTGCTGAATATACTATATTATATTCTTCATTTGTTGCTAATGATTCTATTTTAACCAATTTGTTTTTATTTCCAGTTTGACAATAATAAAAATCATAACTATATAACATTTGATAAGTACTAATATCTGTGGCATAATAGTTCATAACATTTCCTCTGGAATCATACATATACTCGCCTTCTATTTCCTTACCATTTGCGAGCACATGTTGCATTGTTATTTGATTGTAACTATCATATGTATTATCCTCTTGATATACAAGAACATTATTTTCATATCCCATAATATTTGTTATATTATTGTATTTATCATATGTATAAACATACTTCATAAGTTGATTGTTTCCACTTGTATACTCAAATGATTTCACTCTTCCTGTATAATAAGTTGTACCATCAAGTATGGTTGTTTCATATGTGTAATTTTTATTTATCGCATTTGTTTGAATAAAATAGCTTATGGTTTCAAGTTGGCTAAATGAATCATTTGAATATGAATAATTGATATTAAATTTATTTGATAGATTTTCATTAATCAATCCTTCAGTAGAAGCTGATTCATCACCATATTCATATGTGTTACTACCATTAATATTCGTTTTTTTAACAAGTCTACTACTTTCATCATATTCGTAAGTGATTGTATTTCCATTTGTTGCGTTAACATTAATTAACCTATTTTGATAATCATAATTATAATAGTATGTAACTCCTTCTTTATAATCAGTATATGATGCAATTTCACCGTAATCATTATAGGTGTATTCTAATGCTTTTAAAAGATTTCCGTTTTTTGATTTTTCACTAATTGATTTAATTCTATCTTCTTCATCATATTCAAAATACACAGTTCCATAACTATACACAGTGTTTTCTACTATACCTGTATATATTTCATTAGAACTAGATTCATTTTGGTAGTTATTTGTAACTAATAATTCTCCACCAACTGAAATAGTTTTAATATCATTATGACTATTATATGTGAAATTATATGTTAACCCTTCACTTGTTATACTTGTAACATTTCCATATGCGTCATAAGTATAAGTTATTGTTTTTTTATATGCTCCTTTTCCGTTTATTAATTTAGTGATATTACCATTTTTATCATATTCATATTCTTTAAATATACCATCAGAATCTATAATTTTTTTAACTAATCCTGTAACATAATCATATGTTGATGTAGTAATATTACCAAATACATCTGTTGATGTTTTCGGATATAATCCATCAGGAGTGTATGTTGTGGATCCGTAATAATATTTTATTTCACTATCAGAAGTTTCTACTTCTATTTTTGTTATATTTCCATCATTATCAGTAGTATAACTTGATGTAATATTTTTGTTAGTAATAGAACTAATATTACCTTTATCATCATAAGAAAGAGTTGTAGTATCAGTTTTAGCGTTAGCCAACGATGAACTAGTAATTCTATTAATTGTTATCAAATTACCATCTTCATCATATCCATATTCTGATAATTCATCTGTAACTTCGTTATATTCTTCCTCTTTATATCCGTCTTCATTGTAAGATATATTGATTCCATAGCCTTCCTTATAAATAGCCAGATTGTCGATATATGCATAACTACTATTCGAAAGATTTGTAATTTCTATTTTTATAGATTGATAGGCCTCTGTTGCGGTAATACGTGCCATCATATAGCTAGCATTAATATCTGAATTTTTAAATATAAAGCTATTTACTTCAATTCCATTTTCTTTTACTAAAGTTACTTTTATTTTTACTTTGCCAGTATAATTCTCATATAATGCATAACCACCAAATACAAACGTATCACCTTTTACGCCTGGCGAATTTATAGTTTGGTTAATAGTACCATTTGTTGAAAGTTTTAATGACTTTGAACCACAGTTATCATTAAATTTTTCATTATTTGATATAATGCTATAATTGTTTCCACTCCAAGCGCCAATATCAGTATTTTCAAATGATGAATTTTCTAAATAATTATATCTTGTATCTATATAATTGGTATTGATTTGAATGTTATCAAAATATGCATAACCAACGGAAGCATTAGTAAGTGTTAATCTAACCTTTCCTGTGTAATTCGGTTTAAACTTATATTCAAATTTACAAAAGTCTTTTGAATTTTTAATGTTCCCGCTTTTTTGAATTGTGGTAATTGTTCCATTTATTCCCAAAATATCAATGTACGCACCTGTTCCATTATTATTAATATTTTTGATGAAACCTGTCACTATATATTCTGTATCACTTTTAACATCAATATCTTGATATACTTGTGCATCACCACTATTAGATCTATAAAGTTTTAGTACCTTTGATCCATATAAATATGAATTCATTTCAATATTTGCACTCGATCCATTAGTAACATTTGTTATCCATCCATAAATACTTTCACTTGTTACCACTTCAAATCCATGGTTTACAATTGGATTTATTACATTTTTAAAACTATTTGATTGTACTTTTACTACATGATTTTTTTTATAATTTGGTGAAGTTATTACATCGCCATTATTATCAAAGTATATGTCTTCATATTTATAAAATGTTGTATATCCATTACTATCTTCTATTGAATCAGTATGGTAATAACTATCAAACGTATATGTTGTTGTTTTGTTTGTTCCTGTAGTAACAATTGTTTTCTTTCCATTTTTACTATACGTAAAATCTATATAATCTCCATTAGAGAAATTTGAACTGTAAATTTCAGCCTTTAACACTCTATTTTTATTATCATATGTAAAATTATAACCATTACCATTTTTATAAATGCGTTCTATATGCCCTTTGCTATTATAATTCAAATGCATGTATTCTACAGTTGTACTATTTTTATAATTCTTAATGATAATTAATGAGCCTTGCATATATTCAAAATTAACTTTACTTGCTAGTGTGAGTTCTTGTTCACTGTTCATTTTATATACTTCAATATTTTCAAGATATGATATTCCAATTTGCGAATCACTTGGATTATTCACAGTAGTACTATAAGTAAAATATATTTTGTTACCGTAAGAATCTATGACTTGTTCCAAAATATTATTAGTATTATACAATAGAGTTATTTGTTTGGCATCATCATTCCAAACACCTTCTACTCTTTCACTTTCATCTACATATATTTTAATAAGTTTACCGATACTGTTATATAGTTTTACTCCACCATCACTCGTTATTTCATAACCATTAATTTCATTACTTTGGTCTATTTTTTTTATTAAAGTATCACCGCTACCATCTGTTGCAAGATACTCTGTTTTATCCTGGTTTGTTGGATAAAATATCACTTTCCTGCCATTTCCAAGTGTTAAAACAATGTTAGAATAATTAACTGTTATTTCTTCATTATAATTTAAATTAAATCCATTACCATAAACACTTTCACTATATTTTCTATTTGCATTATAAATATGTGAAATACTAAGTAAATTATTATCTGTATAATCATTAAAAACATAAGTTAAATTACCACTGTTATGAGCTAAGTAAATACTTGATTCATTATCTAGTGGAAGTTCTTCATAAGTATAGTAATCACTTAAACCAGCATCATCTAAATAGCCTAAAGTAATTAATGGTTTGTTTCCACTTAAATCTTCTCCTAAAGAATAAGTTACTTCAGTATTACTTATTCCTTCAAGATATAATTCGAATAGCATATTTATATCATTAGTTGCAAATTCTTCTATTTTATCATTTAATGCATCAATAATATTGAATTTGTGATTAAATACATTTGTGTTATGGAATGTAACTTCATCAATTATATTACCGTCATATTTCATTTTTACTTTCGCATCACTAGTAGCGTTTGTTGATATGGTTGTTAGAGTAATACTTGCATACATTAATTGGTTTCTTGTAATTATATTACCAACAGATGTTGTATACTCTCTTGGAATATATACACTCAAATTTGCGATTAAATCATCTGTATCAATCGTTGCGTTTCGATTAGCAAGATTAAACGAGCCCATCGGTATTACAGTAAGCGAATTTGTTTCTTTATCTATTGAATAAAGACTTGTAATTCCGTCTATTAATCCTCCATCTGTTAAAGTAATTTCTGGGTCAATTGTTACTGGATATGTAGCCATACTTAAAAATGTATCGCTTGGAGTTACCGTTATTTTATATGTAGCATTATCAATAACTTCAATGTCAAAATCAATGTCTTTTGATTCTTGATTATCTGCATCAAACATATAATACTCATCCATCACAAATACTTCATCTAAACCATCAAAGAAATGTATTCTATTTCCAATTCTTTCAAGTCTGAGTGAAGTATCGATAAAATATGAATATGAATAATTTTCTATATAGCTATTTAAAATTATATTTTCTTTGA
>CAVJDT010000048.1:0-13138 GCA_963648435.1 Bacillota bacterium | reverse complement strand
TATGATGGAATAGTCTTAGGTAGTTTCTTACTAATTTATTTGGTGAAAAGTCAAAAGTTGTTGTTTTAAACATTTCTACACCTCCTTTCTTTTTAAAAATAAAACAAAAAAGCAGTCTTTTAGATAATACTAAAAAACTGCGTGTAGTGCTGTAAATAAGGGTGCGAGTAGTGCTATATTTGATATAGTAAAGTTTTATCATTTAAAGGAATATTTTGCGAATTATATACTCTTTTTTTATAAAATGAAATTTCCTTATTAACAAAAAAAGGATATTAATAATAAATATCAATATCCACTAGCGGCTATGCAACAAGTTCTTTATTGTATGCCAAAATTAATGCATTTTCTATTTTTTGACGTGTTATGTTATTTATAGGATGAGCAATATCCATAAATCTACCTCTTCCGCCTTTTCTACTTGGCATTGCCATTTGTAATCCTTTGTTGCCCTCTACCAATTTTATTTCATGTACGACAAATTCATCGTCAATTGTTATAGAAGCAACTGCTCTCAATCTTTTTTGACCTTCAATTTTTTTGATTTTTACATTTGTAATTTGCATAGAAACCCACCTTTCACTATTATTGTACCACATGAAAACGTTTTCGTAAATTCATTTGCAAGTTTGTTTATTTATTGTGAATATTAAAGCATAATATCACATATACTATCAGTGTAAGAAAGTGATATATTATAGATTTTATGTCAAAGCTTTCTTACTAAAAATATAGACCACGATTTACTCGTGGTCATTTTCTTTTTTAGTTGTTTTAGGAAGCACTACTTTGTATCTTTTAGGGTCACCTAATTTTTCTTTACTATAATTGACAACTTCTTCAATTTGTTCATATGCAGATTTTTTAATAATCATTGCTTGATAACCCACCATATTAATGAACATATATGTTCCATCATCAACTATTTTAGTTATACCATTCCAAGGAATTGAAAAGATGTTTTGTTGCTTTTGTGCATTTTCTGTTTCTTCTTGTTCTTCTTGGACAGCTTCTATTTCTTCTTGCTCTTCTGTTTCTTCACGCAATTCTTCGGTAGTATCATCATCTATAAAATCAGTATTTTCATATTCTTGTTCTCTTGCCTCTTCATTTGATATTACATCATTAATAGGTTTTACTGTGTGAATTTCGCCATAATAGTTTTCTTCTTCTACTTCTTCTTTTTTATCAGTAGGTATTTCAAAAGAATACCCTTCTTCGCTTATTGTTACACTCATAATAACATCACTGTAATTTTGAGCTATTCTTTTACGAATAGTATTTTTTTGGACCATTAATAATAAAGGGTTTAAAAAGAATAATCCAAAGACACCAAATATTATAATAACAATGCACATTACAATTTGAGGATTAGGGCGAAAGAAATCAATGATTCCCATTATTATTAAGAAAAGACCAAGTATCCTTGTCATAAATGATGACTTTGATCTTTTTGTAGCTAAATAACAATTGTACGCTATTAAATCTTCTGGTGTTAGTGTTTGTTGAAATTTTACTTTTTCCATTTTATTTTCCTTTCTGTAACCTACTTAGGTATTTTTATTATCTTTATTAAATATAAAGGATAATCTTTTTTTAAACTAGATATTAATTTCTTTTTATTTAGTTTAGTATCTAGCATTAATGATGAACCACTTCCAGACATAATTACGTTACCATACTTTGATAAATTTAATACTAATTCTTTCAACTTTGGCTCACATATATATGTGGTTGGTTGTAAATCATTGTAGTAATTTTCATTATTCAAATCATTTAATATATCATTAGTTCGTTTACTAGCAGGATGTAAATCATATTCTTTAAATACCTTTTTAGTATCCATATATATATCAGGACATATCAAAATAAATTGTTTTTTTCTTATTTTAATTGGAGTTATTTTATCACCTATGTTTTCAACTAAACAAGTAGTATCATATAAAGAATATGGGATGTCTGCACCAAATGATTTTAAAAAATTTATTAATTCTATTTTTTCTATTTTTATTTTTTCTTTTTTTATTATTGCTTTTATTATCTCTCCTGCATCCATGCTAGCGCCACCTAAGCCAGCACCAAATGGTATTTGCTTTTTTATTTTGATTAGATAATTTGAATCTATATTATACTTTTTCTTAAATGCGGTTAAAACTTTTAAAATTAAATTATTAGAAGTTGTATCATATTCAGGGTGATATATATATTTTATTGTGTCTTTTGTAGGACTGGTTTTAATTGATATTTTATCATATAAATTAATTCTTGCATTAATCATTTGTAAGTTATGATAATTATCTTCTCTTTTATTTATTACCCTAAGTATTAAATTTAGTTTAGCTTTTACTTTTATTTTCATATTTCACCTATAAAAGAATTTTCATTTTTCCGTTTGTCTCTATTCCACCAAAAGCTTCTCTTCCTTTTTCAATTAATTTTAAACAACTTTCAAAATCAATGGTTTTGTTGCACGATGTCGATGCAACTTTAATTGCTATAACCGCAGGATCATATGTGTGAATATTAATACGTTTAGGACTAGAAGCAAAGTTTGCGCCTGATGCAATTAAAGCTTCAAAATTAGACCCACATGCCCCCGCAATTATACACATTGAATCTTGAGAAAAATGTTTTCTTATTTTTCTAATTGCTTCGATAAAATTGTTGGTGTTTTCATAATTAGATAATTCCTTTATTCCTTTTCCATTATATACATCATGACCCGTAATTACAACAATATCTGGGGTTAGTGTAAGTATAATATCTTCTATCTTATTTTTTAATTCTTTTTCTTTTATATATATACCATCAACATGGATTCCTACTTCTTTATATAATGCAATACAACTATCTAAATATTCTTGATCCCCATCTATATGTAGTACTCTACCAAATAGTGGAATTTTATTGTTTCTTAGTTTTTCTTTTATCAATAATGATCGTTCATATAATTGTTTTATCTTTTCTTCTTTTTCAACAAGAAGTAGTGGTGCTTCAATTATTTCATCTAGTTTTGTTTTTCGAACAATTCTATGCGTATATCCTTTTAACAATACATCTTCGCTTTTTATTTCATTTATTATATATATAATTGGATCTACATCTTTTTTTAATATGACTAAATCACTAACTTTCATTTAAACCACCATTATATTATATGTTGTTATTTATTTAATGTGATATATATATCATTAGAAAGTTTTACAATTTGTTCAACAGTTAGATTTTCCGCTCTAATAGTTAATGGTAGATTATTAGCAATAAGAACTGATTCAATTTGTTCTTTAGACATATCATAAGCAGTTTTTATATTATTATATAAAGTTTTTCTTCTTTGAGTAAATATATTACGGTTAAATTTTAAAAAGAAAGCCTCATTAAGTGCATCAAGTTTATCGTTTTTCAATGTTATTGAAATAACTGAACTTTCAACCTCAGGAGCTGGAATAAAACATTTTGGTGATACATTGAACAAAATTTTAGTATTAGTATAATATTGAATAAGAACACTTAAACTATTATAATCTTTGGTTGAAGGTTTTCCAGCTAGTCTCATCGCAACTTCTTTTTGAACCATTACTATTATTTGTTTTATTTGGTTTGTTTCTTCTAGTATTTTAGTAAGTATCGCCGTTGTAATATAATATGGTAAATTGGCTACTAAAATAACATCTTCATTTTGAAAATATTTCTCAATTTCTTGTTGAATGTCTATTTTTAAGAAATCTTGATGTATAATGTTTATTTTTCCATTTTTACAAAATCGTTTATTTAAAACTTTTATCATATCTTTATCGATTTCATAACAAACTAGTTTTTTAGCTTTTTGTATTAAAAAATCAGTAAGTGAACCTAAGCCAGGGCCTATTTCTATTATATTTTGATTTTCTAAATTTGTTGATTCTACTATTTTTTTTAGTATATTTCGGTCAACTAAAAAGTTTTGCCCATAGTTTTTTTTGGCTTTTATGTTTTCTTTTAGAATTATATCTCTTATTTCCATGTTCATTATTCCTTATTCACACCAATTATACCATATCTAATTAAAACTTGCAAGAAAAGAAAAAACTACATTTCGCTATTAATGAAATGTAGTTTGCTTATTATTTAAAATCATCATCTGTTAAGTCATCATCATCAATGATTTCGTCATCTTCTTGGCTTTCTATTTCTGTTATTTCATGTTCAAAATCATCATCATCCATATTTTCTAATTCACGTGCGATATCATCATCGTCTTCTTCTTCATCTAAATCATCGTCTTCTTCTTCATCTAAATCATCAGAAATATAACCATCTTCAAAGATGTCATCTTTTAACTCATTCTTCTTAACATCTTCATCATTGTAATAAATTTCTTCATAATCGCCACCATCTTTGTCTAAAACAGCAGTTGATTGGCGTTCTTTTAAATCCCAGCAGTCATCACCACAATATACAAAAATCCCAGATTCCATAAAATCGGCAATAAATTGTGCAGCGTGTTGTTTTGCTAGTTGTGGTTTGTATCCCTTAATTTCCATTACTTCAGTCATTATTGTTAGTATTTTTTGAGGTTTACGTTTTTTCTGCAAGAGTTCTACTGCTATTTCTAATAATGATTTATCTTTTTCTTTAACTCCCATGTTTATCCTCCAATATATTCTTTAACTTTATGTATTATACTATATTTTGATTAAAATTGCAAATTATTATCTTTTTTTATTTTGTAATTATCTAAATTAATGTATATATCATAATACCAACAAGTCCTGGTATTCTTAAAATTCCTACTATTAATAGTGTAAATATATTAATTGGAATATTTAAATTAAAATATGAACCTATAAAATTAAATAAGAATAAAATAATAATTCCAAATAAAAATGATTTTAATGACCATTTTAATATATTAAGTATATGTGTAAAAAACTTTTTCATATATATCCCCCTCATAATTATATGAGAGATATTTTTATTTATGATATTTATTATATATATCAAGTACCGTCATATTAAAAGTTAGAGGGCTAATAGATATATATCCTTGTTTAATTGTTTGAATATCTCCATTTGGTTCATCTAATAAAGGTGCTGATTTATCACAAATTGAATAAGAAAGGCCATCTTCTCTTTTTTCATATATTGTTTTATATGTGCTTTTAGCTTGATGGGTAATTTTTATACCTTTAGATATAGCTGGAAGATTTATATTCCATATCACTTTTTCATCAAGCATTTGATTTTTTATTAGATATTTCATTACTTCATCTATATATTTAGCTCCCTCAAAATTATCATACTTACAAGAAAACGCAATTGCTTTTTTTCCTTTCATTAGTCCTTCTGCGGCCCCCGCAATAGTTCCTGAATAAACAATATCATCACCAACATTATATCCACGATTAATGCCTGATGCGACAACATCAATGTCTAATTTTAATTCATTTAAAGCATATACTACACAATCACTTGGAGTACCATTTAATGAATATGTATCTACTCCATCATATATATCTTTGCATTTTTCCATTATTAATCCGCTTTTAATGGTTAGGGCGTGTGAATTAGCTGACATTTCATATTTGGGTGCAACTACGACTATTTGTTTTGCATATGGTTTGAGTTTTTTAACAAGTATTTTTATTCCTTCAGCATTTACGCCATCATCATTTACCACTAGAAAGTTCATTAGAAAGCCTCCGGATGTTCATTCTTATATATTAATAACGCACGGTCTAATTCTTCTAGTAAGTTTTTCATTTCTTTTTTAGAATAAATTGTGGCCCCTGCAGCTTGTAAATGTCCTCCACCACGATAATGTGTTGCAACTTCATTAATAGAAATAAATCTAGATCTAATACGAACTCTAATTTCTTTATCTGGTGATTCTTTTTTATTTACTACTACTTCTGGTTTTGGTAACATTTGGTCAACAAATGCAACCCAAATAAGGGAACCTTTTATTGAATCTAGAGCATTAACTAGGTTTGCGGCATCTTCTTTTGTTACTTGGAAGTGTTCTATTACTTGTTTAGTAAAATATATATATGCTACACCATTTGGAGTTATTTTAAAATGATTATAGACATATCCTTCAAGTTTTAAGGTTTTAAAATCTTTCACATATAAACCAGGATATATATCTTCAGTGTCAATTCCTTTATCAAGTAACCAACCCGCATTAGATAATGTTTCGCTAGTAACTCCACGATATCTAAATCTACCAGTATCAGTTATTATCCCAAGAAACAAACATTTTGCAGCATCAAGGGTAAGTTCTAACCCTTCTTGTTCCCATTGTTTAAAGATTCTTGTCATAATAGATGCACAAGCAGGCGAGGTAGGATCAACATATATTAAATCACCATAATCAGGTGAATCATCGTGATGGTCTATTTTAATAATGTATTTTCCTAATTTATATCTATCATCACAAATACGTTTTTCTAAAGATGTATCGACAACTATTACTAAAGCATCTTTGTATGCATCATCATCAATTTCATCGTTTTCTCCATATGAAGATAAATATTCAGGTATTTCATCTCCCACCGCATATATATGTTTATTAGGAAAGTTGTGCTTTAAATACTTTTTTAATCCTTGTTGAGTACCTATACAATCACCATCAGGTCTAATGTGTCGATGGATAATAATTGTATCATACTTTTTAATTTGTTCTAATATTTTATTAAACATTTGTTTCTCCTTTTGCTACTTGATTTAGTTCTTTCACTACATCAGTAATTATATCTAAATTATCAATTGTGCATCCACTAGCTTGTAAGTGACCACCACCACCAAATTTAACGGCTACTTGATTTATGTTTAGTCCACTAGACCTAATTTCAACATAAACTTTTCCATCCACATCTTCTGTAAAATTAGCCCATACTTTAATTTCTTCAATACCAGCCATAATGTTTACCATACCTCTAGATATGTCAAAAACAGTAGTGTTATAGTTTTTTACATCTTCTTTAGTATTTATTAGATAGGCTACTCCATATTCAGTTATTTTAAATTTTGTGGTAAGGTAGGCTCTTAGTTTTACTGTTGCAAGATGCTCAGTATATAATTTGTTATATATATATTCAGTATTAATTTTATGTTTCATTAATTTACTTACAATATTATAAGTTCTAGAATTAGCACAAGAATATCTAAATCTACCACTATCAGTAACTATTCCTGTAAATAACAGTGATGCACCTAAATCATTTATTTTCATTTTCATTTTGAAAATCATTTCTGCGATTATTCCAGCACAACTTTCAAAAGAAGTATCAACATGGATAATATCTCCATATTCACCTTGAGGAATATGATGGTCTATTTTTATTATTTTAGAACCTAATTTATATCTTTCATCACTTATTAGTTTTTCACTACCACAGTCTACTATTATTACTAATGCATCAGTATATTCTTTATTATCAATTTGGTCCATATTACCCATCCAAGAATAACGCTCATTTGTATCACCAACCACAAATACACTTTTTTCTGGAAATGTTGAAATTATGGCCTCTTTTAGCCCCATTTGCGATCCTAGAGCATCACCATCAGGTCTTGAGTGCCTGTGAATAATTATTTTATTATACTCTTTAATAATATTATATATATCTTGATACATGTAAAATCCTCCAAATTTTGTTTGAGTGTTTATGTTATTATATCATATTGTGATTTTTTTGCAAAAGAAAAAGACTACCAAGAATTCTTAGCAGTCTTTATTTTTAACTATTCAGCAAATACAATTGTGATTTCGCACACTTGTGCTTGTTTAGTTCCACTTATAGTCATTGCATCAACACCTGTTGTAGATGTAAATGTCCAATTCTTATCATCTTGAGTAACTGTAATACTTGCATCGCTTGCACTCATAGTAGGGTTCTTTGAGCCAACTTCTTTGAAAGAAACACTTAAAATCTTTTTACCATTAGTAGAAGTAATAGTAAGGGTTGCGCCTTGATATATTCTTAATTGGTTATATGTATTAACAAGATCAGCTTTTGAGTTAGCTTTTGCAAGATAAAGTGTATAACCATCACAAACGATTGATAAGTCATCACCTACAAATTCACCACTATTTACAGTCCATGTATAAACTACTGTATTACCTGATGGTTGAGGTTCTGGATCTGGTTCTGGATCTGGTTCTGGAGCAACAGATGTTGAAGCTTTATATAAATGAGCAACAAATGATGTTTTAGCATAACTTGTTTTACTTGAACTAAGCGTTGTGTATGTTTGATAAGTACCTAAATAATAAGCAGTACCGTCAACTGTAGTAACTAGTGTTTGTAAACTTTCATCATATGTCCAAACTGTAGTAGCTGTATCAGCAACTCTAATTTGGTTTTTACTACTATCATTCATGAACACTTCAATATATTTTTTAGTTTCGCCTTTTAAATAATAGAAATGGAATCCACCTTCACAAGCTTCAAGATAAACTTTAGTTGCTTCATAATCATGTTCAGATGTTGCAAGGAAATTACCACTCATTGAACCAGCAAAGTATAATTCTTTACCTTCTAAGTTGTTTTGAACAACCATTAAGTTGTAAGCAACACCTGCTTCAGGTTCAGTTATGATAACTTTTTGTAAAGGTTCAGGAACAACAACTGTTTCATCACCAATAAAGTATTCACCATCACGACCTGCAAAGATAACACGAATTGCACCTGTATAATCAGCTTTAGCATTTCCGTAGTAGTAAACAAATAATGTTGCTTCTGTACCAGTATCTTTAATTGCGGCTAATTTTTCAGGAACTGTTGAATAATATAAACTAATTGATATTGCATCTTCAGCAGTTGAAGATTTGAATAAATAGTAACTTTCATCAGATACGATAACACCACGAAGCATTAAATATTGTCCATAAGGAGCATCTGAAGCTTTATATGCTTTAACTTCTTCAAATGTAACTTCTTTTGGAGCATCAATTTGCCATGTTCCTTCTTCATAAGAAGTGTATGAAATAATGCTTGTAATTTGAGGTATACCATTAAATTGACCAACTGTACCAATAAATTCAACTTTATCGCCAGCTTTTAATGTTTTAGTTTCACCATTTACAGTGATACCATTTTTAGCCTTAACATAAACTAAAAGTGAACCAGTTTTATCTTTTACATAATAATTATTATAACTACTAAATACAACTTCAACAGTACCAGATAGTTTTACAACTGAACCTGCTTCAAGTTTAACAGCTTCTTCAACTGTAGTAACATTTAACTTTTTAACAGTAATTTCAACTTCTACTGTATCTTTTTCTTCACCAACAACTATTTCTGCACTAGCTTTAAATGTTGTGTCTGTTTCAACAATACTGAATTTACCATCTTTATATGGTGCAGTTTCAGGAACTGTCCAAGTAATTGTTGCACTATAATCTTTATTTTCAGTTGGTAATGTAAGAGCAGAACCTGATGCATAACTACCAGCTAAGTCTTCTAATATTGCTTTAACTAAAACAACTTTTGTCTTATCATCTAATGTTGGAGCTGCAGCTTCTTCAATTCCACCATCCCATAATAAATGATTCTTTACAATACGTGAATCTCTATCATAAGTTACACCAGTAATATTTACATATTTACCTGCAAGTGCTTCTAATTGTGCTTTTTGGTCTTTATTGTAAGATTTATAATAAACCCATGCAACTTCACCTGTAGTAGGATCAGTTAATTTAAATTCATCTGAAGTAGTTTCGTTTGTTGCTGCTTCAAGTTTTGCATAAATCTTATAACGGTCACCACCAAGATAACCAATAGGAAGATTTGCTACACATGCTTGTTCCCAAGCATCTACTGTGATTTCAGTATATTCAGGAACTTGAATTCCACGGTCTTCAACTTTTTCAACAATAATACTAGAACCAAATTGTAAGTTACCATAATATGAATATATATTACCATTAACTTTTACTGTATCACCGATTTGAACTTCAACTTTATTACTATAAACATAAATACCAGCAGTGCCATCATGAATCATAAATTGTCCACAACCATCTGCATTTAGAATTGCGGTTACAACACCGTAAACTGTTGTATTGTAAACAACATTACTATTTGATACTAATGCTTTTTCTACGCCTTTTTCTTCATAAATATATTGATATGCAGCAGCTTTTGCTTCAGCAATAGTAACGACTGGAGTTTCCTCAACACATAATACTGTGAAATTAAATTCTTTTGTCTTTGTAACTGTACCAGTTTTTTCTTTTTCATCTCGAGTATACTCATATTTTGTAGTGATTGTAGCAGTTAATTTAACTTTTACATGTTTTGAACCTTCTGGGTTACTTTCATCTACTAATACAGCATCTTCATAATCTGGTGTTGGAACAGTAACTTTACCAGTTTCAGGATTAATGATATCTGGATGGTCACTAGCCCAAGCAACAGTTGTATCAGCATATCTTGTTTTTGTAACAAGAGTTAAATCATTTATAATATCTTTCATTGCTGAATCGTCCCACAATAATTGTTCATAAATTGTAGAAGCGTTTGCTTCAGCAGCAGCTTTTTTCTCAGCTTTATTGCTATTTGAATCATTATTACAACTAACTAATGTAAACACTAATGCAATTAATGCAACAAAGCCTAACATTTTTTTACCAAATTTGGTAAGAGACATACTTCTTTTTCCTCCTATATTGTATGTTATTTATATTAATTTCTAACTAAGTTAATTAATACCAAAATAAATTAATCAGCAAACTCAATATCTTTCATTTGAGTTATCATCATTTGAACAGTTCCATCATGAACATTATTATCTGAAGGGTCATAATATCCCATTATGCATATTAATGACTTAAATGTTTTACCCTTAAAATAAGCACCCGTATTAATTCTTTGTCCTTCATCATCTCTTAAAGTAACATTGTTATCAATACGTATTTGAACTTTTTGTGTTTTATTATTTTCATCAAGATATGATGCATAAAGAGTTATTGCATTGCTCTTTTCATTTGTAGCATCATAATAATCTGTTATTGTTAATGGAGTAGTTATTTTTAAAATATTTCCTATGTTTTGTTCATTTGCGGCATAGTCTTTAATATTACTAACTTCATTTACTATTATTTCTTCTTGAGCATAATATGATTGAATTTTAATTTTTGATGATGTAATACTTGAAATTTGTAAACAACCATTATAATAACCAATTGTTCCTGAAACAATTACTGAATAACCTTGTTGTAATTTATTATTTTCAGTATAACCACCATATAGATAAATTCCATAAGTTTGATCATCTAATGTTTGTTGTAAGTAAGCTGAACTAGAGCCTATTTTTCTTGAAACAACACCATGAACACGAATCTTCTTACCAGCATCCTTTTTAGCAAGAATTGCTTCAGGAGTTCCATATGTTTCATGAACTTCTTTTAAATTCATATCAACGTAATCTTTAGAGTAATCATAGTCAGGGTCATCTTGGCCATAAATTCTAACTTTCGCAGCGATTAGAGGCTTTATAGCTTCAATGAATTCTGAACTATATGATGTTGCGCTAGCTTTACTGTTTGCTAAGCCAACTTCAACAATTTGTAAGTTTAATAATCTACCATCGGCCCATACCCAAGCAAGATGTCTGTTTCCAGTTGTATCTATGTTTTCTGGATCTTTACCTGGTTTACCGTTGTCGGTTTGTAATACTATTGTTTTAGCGTTTTTTAAAACTTCTTTTGTATAATTAGAAGCAGAATATCCCCAAGGATCAACTTTATAAGTTGATTCAGGTGTATCAATTCCTAAATAACGGATTGTAAGGGTTCTATTTCCACTTTTGAAAATTGTAGTATCGCCATCAACAAATTGTGAAACAGTTACAACACCAATACCATCTTCGTAATAATCTTTACCTTCATAATCTACTGTTAATTCTGTACGATCTGTAACAGGAGTAGTGAAAGTATATTCTTCCCATTCAGCTATTAATTCAACATCTGTGTTTGTTGATTTATCAATAGTTGTAACTAACTCACCATCTAGATACCAGCCAAGGAATCGATATCCCGCTTGTGTTGCGGCTGGAAAATCTGATAGTCCTGCGTTTTCTTTAAATTTTATTTCATAACTTTCTAAACCATTTACTTTACCGCCATTAGCGTTAAAAGTAGCAGTATGTTCTTTGCTTGTACAACTTGTTATTGTAAATATGAAAACAATAGCAAGAATAATTGATATTATTTTCTTTTTCATTTTGTTTTTACCTATTAATCTTAATATTCAAATTATGAATATAAGATAGCATCAAGTGTATCACTATAAGCTTTATCAATGTCAACGTTTTGATATAGAACACTTTGTACTAATGTTTCTACTTCATCACGCGCTTTACTTGAACCACGGAATGCAACACTTGTATAGAACCAATCTTGTTGTTCTAGACCAACTTTTTGAGCTAAGTTTTGAGTTGTAGGTTTGTAAATAATGTTACCTTCGCTATCAACCATTTTACCAGAAATATGATTTTGATAATCATCTGAATTTAAAACATCTTTTCTAATTGGGAAGTATGAAGTACTTGTACACCAATCTAATGCTGATTCATAATTTGTTAAAAACTTCATGAATAACCATCCTGCAAGTTCTTCTTGAGCATCTTGACGTTTAAATAATGTAACGTTTGTACCTTGTTGAATTACTTGTGGATTGCTTAAATCTTTTTGAGGATATGTGGTTACACCAACGTCAAATGAACCATCACTTGGAACGTTGTATGAAGCACCAGCACTTGAACCAAGAGTCATAACGATTTGTCCTGCTTTAAATGCATCTGATGAATAGTTTGTACCAAAGAATGTAGTAGTTTTTAAATTGCCTTTATCGCTTTGTTCTTTATACCATCTAATTGCTTCTTTAGACTTAGCATTGTTAAATGCATAAACGCCTTTACCATTTTTATCAAATTTAGTATATTCACCACCCCATTGTTGAGTCAAAGTGATAAATAAATTTGATTCTGAGTCATAAGAGAAACCTGCTACTGCTTTACCCGCGTTTTGTAATACTGCATATTCAGTAGTTTGGCTGAATTTTTCAGAAATATTTGCAACATCATCCCAAGTTTGAGGAACACTCCAACCATATTTATCAAACATTGTTTTATTGTAATATAATACTTC
>CAVJDT010000047.1:0-13646 GCA_963648435.1 Bacillota bacterium | reverse complement strand
TGTCGATTATTGTTGAATGTTGGAAAGGCTAAATATTTTTTTTATTACTTTAAAAGCAAAAAATCTAGGCTCATAATGAACCTAGATTTTCTTGTTTTGATTACTTAAATAAATTCTTTTTTTCCTTAAATATCTTAGAATCTTCTATTTTATTTTCATTACCAATTACACACAAAGCATTATCATTTAAAGCTTTTTCAATTAATGGTTTTAAAGCCTTAATGTCATCTAGTGTTACATTTAACACTTCATGTCGTTCTTGTTTTAGATCTTCATATGTAACATTTTGTAAATATGCAAGGAATGAACGTGCACCTTTATCTTTTGGACTAAGTGGGGTATCAAGCATACCAATCGCACCAATAATGTATTTAGTTAAATCATCTGTTGAAGGGTTGAAACTATCAATATAGTTTGGAATATTCATATAAACATCCATTGTTTTTTCAAGATTTGGATCACGATATGATACAAAGTAAACATTACCATTACGAGTGAAATTACTCATGCATCCATATGCTCCACCTAATACTCTTACTTGCATCCAAAGATAATCATAACGAAGAGCCATTGCGAAAACTTGGAAAGCGCCTGTATAATTACCTACTTCTTTAAAGTTACCAACTCTTGCAACATATTGAACAGTTGAAGGGGTACGGAAACCTTCATTTAGTAGATTTGGTGTAAATTCAAATTTTCCTTTTTGAACTTCTTCTTTATATAAACTATTAACAAAATCAGTTAAATATTTATCATATGCGTTATTTGTGGCTGTATAAGAAATTATTAAGTTTTCTTTTCTAAAAATTAATTTAATTACTTTTTCAAGATTTGTGATAATTTCTTCATATTTTGCCTCAAAGTTTAGGCATAAATCTTCAATGAATTGATATTCACTAATACCATCAACAAGTTCATTATAGTAACTACTACTGCGAATATAAGAGAATGCTCTATTCATTGATGCTACATGGCCACGTCCCATTAACATCATTTGACGTTGTGATTTGTTTTCACCTAGTATTTCCATCAAACGGCGTTTATTGTTTAATTTAGATGAGGTAATTATTTCTTTTACAGTGTCAAATACAAATGGGATTTTATCATATAATGCTTTAGTTTCAAATACAAATAATGGAAGAACATCATTATCACCAATAGAAATTATTTTTGTTTTTGGATTGATTCCACCAGTATTAATGTTGATTTCTTGAGTTAGATTTTGATATGTATAATTAGCAGTATCAACATAACCTAAAACATTTTGAAGTAATCCAACATAAGGTATTAATTCATTTGGTACATCTTTTGTATTAAAGTAGAAGTTTAGATAACCAATACCATTAGTTTCAACATTATGTTTTAAAACTTTAACACCATCTAATATTTGTTCTTCATTATATAGTGGTTCAACTTTATCATCAATATCTTCTCTTGTTAAAAGTGGGATAGTCGCAAGTTCTTCTAAAGTTGATGGTGTTGCTTGATATTCTTTTAAAGCTTTAGTATCACTTACTAATTTTTCTAATTCTTCTTTTGTTAAGCTTGCTTTATATGTTGCAAGTTTTTCTTTTAAAGCTTGTTCTTTTTCTGTACCTAAGGTATTACTTGGTGATACAGTAACATATGCAACGTGGCTATTATTTAATAAATATTTATTAATTAACTCTTCATAATAGTTAGTATTTAATTCTTCTTTTAAACTACTAAATTGAGCATTATATTCAAGTTTTGTGAAAGGATCATTATCATCATATAACCAAGTTTCCATCGCATTTAATCCATAAACTAATCCTTTTGGTGCACCACCAAAATCAGCTTCACGATATTTAAATTCATAATAATTGATTGCGGCTTGAATGGATTTTTTATCAATACCTTTTGTTACTAATTCTTTTAAAGTTTTATTAATAACCTCATCTAATACTTGTTCTTTTCCGCTTTGAGCATCTTTAACAATGATACTTAAAACTGGTTGTAATAAGCCACTATCAAAATCGCTTAAGATATCACTACCAATACCCGCATCAATAATTGCTTGTTTAAGTGGAGCACCAGGCGCTTCAAGTAATGCATAATTTAAGATTTGGAAAGCAAGATTTAGTTTAGCATCTTCATATTTACCAATAACCGCGTTATATGAGTAATATGTTTTATTTTCTAGACTTTCATCCTTACCAACTGGATAGAAAATTTCTTCATGAATTGGAGTAGTAAATGGCTTTTGATAATCAATGTGTGAATCAACTTTTATAACATCAAATTTTGATAAATATTCTTCATCTAACCAGTTTAGTTTTTCCTCCATATTCATATTACCATATAGAATGATGTAACTATTAGCAGGGCTATAAAAACGATGATGGAAATTCTTGAATGCCTCATAAGTAAGACTAGGAATAAATTCAGGATCACCACCCGATTCTACGCCATATGTTGTATCAGGAAATAAGGCATGACGTGATTCACGCATTACTACTTGTTCTGGGCTTGAGAAAGCACCTTTCATTTCATTGTATACAACCCCGTTATAAATAATATCATCATCAACATTTTCAAGTTCATAGTGCCAACCTTCTTGTTTAAATATTTCTTCGTGTAAATAAACATTCGGGTAGAACACAGCATCCATATATACTTCCATTAAATTGGCAAAATCTTTATCATTACAACTTGCAACTGGATAAACAGTTTTATCAGGATATGTCATCGCATTAAGAAAAGTATTTAATGATCCTTTTAATAATTCAATAAATGGATCTTTAACTGGAAATTTCTTAGATCCACATAATGTAGAATGTTCAAGAATGTGTGGTACACCAGTATCATCAGTTGGTGGTGTTTTAAATCCTATCGAAAATACTTTATTTTCATCATTATTTTCAAATAATAAAATACGAGCACCTGATTTAACGTGTTTTAAAAGTTTAACATCAGAAGCAACTTCTTCAATATATTTTTCTTTTATTAATTCATATTTTTTCATTTTGGTTTCCCCCTTTATTTTTTAGATACTTTATTATAGCATAATTTTAAAAAGTTCGCTAGCTAGGCGAACTTTTAATTTCCACAGCCACATTCATTATTGTTACATTCACAGGTTGTGGAGTCCATTTTATCTTTAAACTTTTGAATTGCTTGTTCGGTTGAATCATTAACCGTTGTTACTAGTTTATCTAGAGTTTTACGATTATTGTAGGCCATCCAAACCCCAAAAACTGTCATTCCACCAAGCAAAAAGGGAAAGATTGTCTTTTTCATATTATCACCTCATTCTTAGTTTAAAGTGCTAAATTCAAAATATTATATATATTTCATAGTTCTAAACAAAGTGAATATTATATGTTCTCCTATTGAATCTCAATAATATTGTTTTAGCATTTATATTATGGGATATTTATTAATTTTAATACATCATTTTTTATAAATCTTCAAAATCACTAGGTTTTAAATTTCCTAATTCTTCTTCACCAATACTATCAAAGGCTGATTCATTATCAACAATTTTTAAGTTAGGTTTTTCTTCACTTAGTCCCTTATGTAAATATTCAATTATTTTATCTTTTAAAATTGTTTTTCGGTTATGTTCTATTTGCATAATTCCCATTTTTAAAGCTTTGACATCACCAATTAAAATTAAGCTATTTTTAGCTCTAGTTACCCCTGTATAGATGAGTTTACGTTTAAGCATAATATAGTATTTTGTACTAATTGGCATAATGACTAAATCAAATTCACTACCTTGGGCTTTATGAATACTGATTGCATAAGCTAAACTTAAGTCTTCAATTTCATCTAAGTTATATTCTACATAACCACTATCAAATAAAACTGTAACCCCACTAATTTTTAAATTCTTGTATTTAAATCTTTCAATAACCCCGATATCACCATTCATAACTCCTTTATCAGCACGATTAACAAGTTGAATAACTTTGTCATTAATTCTAAGTGACATTCCTAAATGCTTGATTTCGCCTTCATCAGTAAGTGGATTAATAAGACTTTGAATTCTTGTATTAATCTCATTAATTCCCGCATCACCTTTATACATGGGAATTAATACTTGAATATCTTTTTTAATGTCTTTACCTTTTTTAACAGCCATTCCTACTAAGTCAACAAGCATACCCGCAAGATGATCATTGTCGGTTGGAATAAAGGTACGATCACTAAATTTTTCTAAAATATTTTCTGGTACATATCCTTCATTAATACTATGAGCAAGTTTTATAATTGTCGAATTCTCAGCTTGACGGTGAATTTTATTTAACCTAATTGTTTTTATTTCTCTAGTATCTATTAAGTCTTTTAGAACTTGTCCAGGACCAACCGCAGGTAATTGGTCAACATCACCTACAACAATAAGTCTTGCATCATCATGCATCGAGGTAAGTAACCGATAAGCAAGTGGTAAATCCATCATTGATGATTCATCAACAATTATTAAGCGAGCTGTCGTTTTGTTATATTTATTGTATGTAAATTTATCACCGCCAATATAACCTAAGAAACGGTGTATAGTTGATGATTCCATTCCTGTTGTTTCTTTTAGACGCTTTGCGGCACGGCCTGTTGGTGCCAAAATTGCAATTTCATTAATAAGAGCACTGCTATCTTTATTTAACTTTAAATACATTTTAATAATGGCATGGACAATAGTTGATTTACCAGTACCAGGACCACCTGTAACAATAACTATTGGTTCTGAAAATGCTGAAGTAATTGCATTTTTTTGTTCTTCATTAAACTTGATTGAACTTTCTTTTTCGATTTCTTCATATATATCATTAATGGTATTTTGATCATATGATGCCATTTTATGTTCAGAATTACGTTCACCTTTTAATAGTTTTACTATTTCTTTTGCAAGGTCAGTTTCTTGAAGATAAAGTTGATAATCAAACACATCATTATCATTAGGCATATATATCTTTTTTTCTTCTTCTAAAGTTTTTAGGACACTCACAAAATCTTCATGAGCAATTTCTTCTAAGATATATTCTCTTATTCTTTCATATAATGTTGTTTTGGTTACATAGCTATTACCAGAATTATAAATTAATTCCTTAAGCATATAACAAGTAAGAGCCTTAAGACGTAATTTACTATTTTTAGGAATTCCTAGTTTTAAGGCAAATTGATCATTTTTCTTGAAACCAAAGCGATCAAGTTTGTCCATTAAAATATATGGATTAGTTTTTAATTCTTCTATGACATCACTACCAAATTTAATGATTATTTTATTAGCCATATCAATTGTAATACCATGATCAAGAAGAAAGATAACTGCTTCTTGATTATTTTTATCACTTAAGATTCCACTATAAATGATTGAACGTTGTTTAGGGGTTATGGCGATTTCCTTTAAGACATCCGGATTGTGTTTAATTAATTCAATTGCATCAACACCAAGTTTTTCTACCACCATTTTAGCAATCTTCACACCAATACCAGGAAATAAATCACTTGATAAATAAGCTACAATTCCATAAGCATTATCAATTGCTTTTCTCGCAAATTTAGTAAATTTAAACTGTAAACCATAATTTTTATCTTTTACATAATCGCCTTCAAGTTCATATTCTTCCCCTTCATAAACTGCCCGGTCAAAGAAGCCTACAACAGTAATATTATTACCAATGATTTTATTTTTTGAAGCGAGGATATCTTTCTTTTTATAATCTAATTCAAAAAGAGCAACGGTATATCCGCTGTCTTGATTGTAATAATTAATTCTTGCGATTGTTCCATTTAATATTTCACTCATTCTAGTATCTCCGTTTTACATTATCCATAAATACTTCATCAATGGTTCCTCCTCCTAAGCAGTATTCACCATCATAAAATACACAAGCTTGACCTGGGGTCATTGCTTTAACTGGTTCTTTTGTTTTGACTTCAATTGTCTGATCATCCAAATATTTGATAGTAACACTTATATCAGGGGCGCGGTATCTAAACTTCGCACTAAGCGTTTTGGTGTTTAAAAGGGGGGGATTAATAATATTAATATCTTTGATAATTGCACGATTAGCATATAGTAATTCTTGTTCATCACCTTGACCAACAATTAGTTCATTATCTTTAGGGTTTTTACCAATAACAAACCATGCCTCACCTGGTCCACCAATTCCAAGGCCATGACGTTGACCTATGGTGTAATACATTAATCCTTCATGTTTTCCTACTATTTTATGATCTGATGTAACCATATTACCTGGTTGAGCAGGAAGATAGTTTTTAAGGAATTCTTTAAAGTTTCTTTCCCCAATAAAACAAATACCCGTTGAATCTTTTTTACTTGCAACCGGTAAATCATATTTTAAAGCAAGTTCACGCACATCTTTTTTGACCATATCGCCAACTGGGAATAAAGCCTTAGAAATTTGTTTAGCACTTAATTGCGATAAAAAGTATGTTTGATCTTTATTAGTATCAACACCTCTTAATAAATAATGTTTATCACCATCATGAATAACTCTCGCATAATGTCCCATCGCAATATAGTCAGCCCCCATTGTTTCGGCTTTTTCAAGAAAACATTTAAATTTAATTTCTTTATTGCATAAAATATCAGGATTAGGTGTTCGGTTTTTTTTGTATTCATTTAAAAAATATGTAAAAACTTCATTCCAGTATTCTTCAATAAAATCAACGCGGTGAAGTTTAATACCAAGTTTATCAGCTACAGCTTTAGCATCTTGATAATCTTTTTCTTGGGGACAAACCTCATCCATTAAATCAGGATTACCAAGTATATCATTGTTGATGGCTGAATCCCAGTTACGCATAAAAATTGCTTCAACATCATAACCAAGTTCAAGAAGTTTTATTACTCCTACACTACTATCTACACCACCAGATAATCCGATTATTACTTTAGGTTTTGTTGTCACTTTAACACCTCCTAATTTTCTGCTTTTAATTCCAAAATAGTATCTCTAAGTTGCATTGCTTCTTCAAAATTTAATTCTTTTGAAGCTTTCTTCATCGCAGTTTCAAGTTTTCCAATTAAATTTTTACGTTCTAGTTTTGTCATTTTCCTAAATGTTTCTTTATCAATTGTTTCGTTTTCAACACTTCCAGTTTCAGGATTGATGATACTTACAGCTTCACCAATTTCTTTAATGATTGTTTTTGGAATAATATGATGTTCTACATTATATGCATTTTGAATTTCGCGACGTCTATTTGTTTCAACAATGGCTTTCTCCATTGATTCGGTCATGTTATCCGCATACATTATAACTCGACCATTAGCATTTCTTGCGGCGCGACCTATTGTTTGGATTAGTGATCTTTCACTTCTTAAAAATCCTTCTTTATCCGCATCTAATATACATATTAAACTAACTTCAGGTATATCTAGACCTTCTCTTAAAAGGTTAATACCTACAAGTACATCATAAGTTCCTTTACGTAAACTTCTAATGATTTCTAAACGTTCTAATGATTTAATTTCTGAATGAAGGTAAGCAACTTTAATTCCTACTTCTTTTAAATAAGCAGTTAAATCTTCACTCATTTTAATTGTTAAGGTTGTAATTAAGGTTCTTTCATTCTTTTTTATTTGTTCTTTAATATCTGCTAAAATATAATCAATTTGATTTTTAGTTGGTCGCACCTCAACTTTTGGATCAAGTAAACCAGTTGGTCTAATAATTTGTTCCACAACCTCATAGGAACGACTTAATTCATAATCTCCGGGGGTTGCACTAACATAAACGACTTGTTTAATTTTCTTTTCAAACTCATCAAAATTTAAAGGTCTATTATCTAAAGCTGATGGAAGTCTAAAACCATAATCAACTAAAGTTTGTTTACGGCTTCTATCGCCATTATACATTCCCCTAACTTGAGGTATTGTAACGTGTGATTCATCAATAATCATTAAATAATCATCGCCAAAGAAATCAAGTAAAACTGATGGTGTTTCTCCTTCTTGACGAAGCGATAAATGCCTTGAATAGTTTTCTATGCCTGAACAACTACCAACTTCTTTAATCATTTCGATATCATACATTGTGCGTTGTTTAATTCGTTCTGCTTCTAGAGGTTTTCCGTTTTCATTAAAGTATTTAATACGTTCATCTAATTCTTCTTTAATTCTTCTTAAAGCTTCTTCCTTTTTAGCTTCATTCATCACGAAATGAGTAGCGGGAAAAATATTGATAAGACCTATACTTCTAATTACTTTACCTGTAACAATATCAAAGATTGATATCTTTTCTACCTCATCATCGAAAAAACTAATTCGAATTGCTTCAGTACTTTCATATGTTGGTAAAATATCAACGTTGTCACCTTTGACTCTAAACATTCCTCTTTCAAAAGCAATGGTGCTATAAATAAATTGCATCTTTACTAGTCTTTCTAATAAAGCATCACGATTTAGGATTTCGCCTTTTCGAATGGTTAACATTGAGTCTTTATAATCTTCAGGATCACCAATACCATATATGCATGATACGCTAGCTACTATTATAGTGTCTTTACGTTCAAGAATACTTGAGGTTGCGGCATGACGCATTTGGTCTATTTCATCATTAATGCTTGAATCTTTTTCAATATACATATCTTTACTTGGAACATAAGCTTCAGGTTGATAGTAATCATAATATGAAATAAAGTATTCTACTCTATTTTCAGGAAAAAAGTTTTTTAATTCTGCATAAAGTTGACCTGCTAAAGTTTTATTATGAGCAAGAACAATCGTTGGTTTATTTACGTTTGCGATAACATTGGCCATAGTAAAAGTTTTACCAGTACCGGTTGCTCCTAAAAGCGTTTGTTCTTTTATGCCCATTTTAAGATTATCAGTTATTCTTTGAATTGCCTCAATTTGATCCCCCATCGGATGATATGGAGCGACTAGTTTAAACTTATCCATATTAATTTCTTACATATACGGCCATTTGAGGTCGTCTTCCATCATAAAGGATATCAATGAATTGATCTGGGTGTTCAGTATACATAAATGATACAATTTGAGCATTTATTTTTTCACCTTTGTTGGTTCTAAATTCTATTTTAATTTCTGATTGGCGAACTCCATTTGCATTTTTCGTACGACCTAATTTATAAGTTATAACTTCTGCTTTGGCTTTTAATCCACAAATCTTTAAATAGTTTTCACTATGATCTTTAGAAATGCCACCAATACGTTCTAATAAATAAGTCATTAAGACAAAATAAATTACTAAAAATATTAAAACACTTAACCAAGTAAGCGTTGATGGACTTCCATCAGTACTAATTAAAGGTATATTTTTATTAAATACATCATTAGCTAGCATCTTCCATAAACTAAATGTAAAAATAAAAATGCCTGATGCTAAAATTAAACAATCTGTAAACACTGGTCCTGATTCAATTGAAAGTTTTGTTCCTTCTAGATATGTAGGAAAACAATGAATTCTTTTATTTCCTGGAATCTTTGGATAAATGATATTTAGTTTTTGACCTTCATAATATTGGTCATTAAATTCTTTTTGCGTTAATTCATATATTGATTCAAAAGTTTGTAAATTACTTTCTGATTTATATTGAACACGTATATATACACGTTTTTTAACTTGTTTCACTTCTACCACTACCGCCTCAATTTTTTGAGGGTCAGCCTTTAATAGCTTATTGGTCTTAATAGCCCTAATTAAGTTTAGTATTAAATTATAAGCATATACTCCCATAAAAATTGTGGTTAATGCCAAAAAAATAATGTTTGTTGCAATATTCATATTTTTATCCTCCTATTTATGATATTCCTTGTGATTATTTATCGTAAATGCCCGATAAATTTGTTCTAATAATATTAATCTCATCAATTGATGAGGAAAGGTAAATTTTGAAAATGATAGGGCAAATGAACTACGATTTTTAACTTTATCACTCAAACCATATGAACCACCAATTACAAAGGTAATATTTGAGTTACCATAAGTATATAGTTGATCAAGTTTTGAGGCAAGGTCTTCGCTTGTTAACATTTTTCCTTCAATTTCTAACGTTATAACAAAATCATTTTTATCAATTTTATCAAGTAAGTAATCTCCTTCTACTTCTATTACTTTCTTGATATCACTACTTAAATATTCTTTTACTTCAATTACTTCAACTTTTTCCCATGCATCAAGGCGCTTTAAATATTCTTTAATGCCACTTGTTAAGTAATCTTCTTTTAGCTTGCCAACACATAAAATTTTAATCATCATTCTACCTCTATCGTTGGTAATGCTTGATATTGTTCAGCAACAACTAGACTAAACTTAGGATTTTCTCCAAACACTTTATAGCACTCATTCACCGCAATTTGTGGTTCATTACATTCTTCACTTAAATGTGCTAAAATAACATGTTTAGTGTTGCTAGATATAATTTTTGTAAGATACTCCACACAAGATTCATTAGATAAGTGACCGGTTTTAGCAAGAATCCTTTGAATTAAGGGCCAAGGTCTTCTACTTGTCATAAGCATTTCCACATCATGATTTGATTCAATCATTAAAACATTTATTGACCTAAGGATTGAAAAATATTTTTCAGGAATTACTCCTGTATCAGTAATTGAGGCAAAACTTAAATTTTTTTCTTCATTTAGTTCTTTAAACAAAAATCCATGAATTGATGCAGAATCATGAGATAATTGAATGGGCACTACAAAAATATCATCAAATGAATACTTATAATCATTTTTTAAAAATATCGTTTTAAAAGGAAGTAGTGAATTATTTGTTTTTCTATTGATGACATTATAACTAACCTCATCAATATATAGTGTTGCATTTGTCCTTGATAATACTGAGGCAAGATGTAATACGTGATCGGTATGTTCATGTGATATAAATACAGCATCAAGTTTGGTAAGTTCAATTGCTTCATTTCTTAGTCTTGATTTAATTTGTAACATACTAATGCCAGCGTCAATTAAAATCTTTGTTTTTGGTGTCTCTAAATATGTCGCATTACCTTTTGATCCACTAGCAAGTACCGTTATTTTCATTGATTCCACATCCTTTTATATATGAAAGTATTATACCACGATTTTACTATTTAATCAAGAGACAAAGTAACTTTTCGATTATAACGCCTTCAAAAGAACTAATTCATCTCATGAACTAGTTCTTAATTTTTCATAAATCAAAATGTATTATTTTAAATCTTGCTTTTTAAATAGCATTATACCCCAAAAAATAAACAAAGCAATAAAACAAATACTTGGAATTAATAAAATTAAATTATTATATAAGCTTCCATGATATAATTGATTGGAGGATATTAGTTGAGCCCCATACACGGGGTTGATTGACAAAATATGAACAACTGCTTTATTTACATATGGTTCAATATATTCATTAATTGAAGCAACAATTGATAGCAATAAACTGCCAACGATACTTACGGTTATGCTCAATCCGACACTTTTAGTTGTTACCGCAACAAAAACAGCACAACTTAAAAACACTAAATAATTTAAGACACCATAACCATATGTTGTCATAATTAAACCAAATTCATCTAAAGTAAATTTTGTACCATATCCTAGTAGTAAACTACCTAAGATTAATGATATTAAGGAACTAGTTATATAGAAAATTAAGCCAAAAATAATACCCGCTAAGTAATCACTCATAAAAATTGCTACTCGACTTTTTCCTGCTATTATTTTGTTTCTAACAGTTCCATATCTAAAATCCTTAATTAAAGCCACCGATATAAAAATAGGTATCATGAGTCCCGCATTACTACTTGGTGAGAAACTTCCAAGAAAAGTATCTTTGCCTGTAAATAGTCCCATAAAGATATTATCTTCGCCTTCACCTAAATTATCTAAAACTTTTTCAATACCAAAAAACACAAATACAGTAAATAAACTTAAGGCACAAGTCACTAAAAATCCTATTAATATTATTTTATCTTTCAACAATCTTTTTAAATCTGTTTTTAATAAATTAAACATGTCTTAAGCCTCCCATTAATCTTAAATAATACTCTTCAATTCCCTCTTCATTAGATTTAATTGATATTATTTTAATGTTATTTTGAGCTAAGCTCATTACTATTTTTTCAATATCATAATCACCTAAAATAATCACATGATTACTTATTACTTTTAAATCTTTATATCCAATATTATATAAAATGCTAACGCACTCATCAAGATTACTTACCTTTAATTCCAAACTCTTCTGGCATTTTTTTTCTAATTCTTCTTGGGTAACTTCTTCAATTAATCTTCCTTGATGGATAAAACCATATTTGGTTGCAACCTTACCAAGTTCACCTAAAATGTGACTAGAAATGATAAAAGTTATATTTTGTTCATGATTTAATTTTAAAATTAATTCTCTAATTTCAACAATACCTTCAGGATCTAAACCATTCATTGGTTCATCTAAAATAATCAATTGGGGATTACCCACAAGTGCCATTGCAATACCTAGTCTTTGACGCATACCTAAGGAGAAATTAGCAACTTTCTTTTTTTCATTTATTACATTTTCAAGACCAACTAATCGTAATATTTTTTCTAGTCTATCTTCAAGTTTTATTCCTAAGATGCCTGCTTGCATTTCAAGATTAGTCTTCGCATCCATATTTAGATATAATGATGGTGACTCTACTATCGCAGAAATTCCTGATTTGACAGTATTAATTTTACTATCGTTATCTTCAACTCCAAACAAATAATAACTACCACTTGTTTTTTGAATTAATCCTGTAATTAATCTTATTACTGTCGTTTTACCAGCACCATTTTCGCCTACAAAGCCATAAACATCGCCTTTTGTAACATGCATATTAACATTATCAACAACAATTTTATCTTTATATTTTTTTGTTAAATTATTAGTCAAAATTATATTTTCCATAACTTCCTCCAATTGTATTATTATACAACAACTTAATTAAAATGCATATGTTTATGCTTATTTTATTGCAAATCTTAAAAAAATGTGATAAAATATGTAAGTAAAAAGGACAGCTAACATTTAATTTTATAATATATACATTTAAAATGAAAGGGGAACAAACTATGAACATTCATGAATCTGCTGAAGACTATTTAGAAAGAATATTAATTTTGCAAAAAAAGAATCATAAAGTCATTTCCATTGACATTGCTAATTCAATGAATTATTCAAAACCTAGTATCTCTAGAGCTATGAAAAATTTAAAACAAGCAGGGTACATCACAATTAATGAATCAGGTATTATTGAATTAACGGAAAAAGGTTATACTGTTGCAAGTCGAATTTATGAGCGTCATCTTATCCTTACTGAATATTTTGTGCGACTTGGTGTTCCAGAAGATATTGCTAAAGCTGATGCTTGTAAGGTTGAACACGATTTATCTAATGAAACCTTTGAAGCAATTAAAAGACATATCAAAAATAGTTAAATTAGTATGCAAAGCTAAGTTCTAAATTAAAAGAGCTTAGCTTTCTATTTTTTATTAATTAATTCGTTATGTATTCGTTTTTTGACATAATTGTGTTAGAGGTGACATATGTACAATTTATCTTCTTATAGTTTAAATCATACTAATAATAATGTTTACTATAAAAAAAGATCTAAAACAAAGTTTCGCATTCGTGATATTTTTACTAATTATTGGGATGCTTTTTTAGACGCTTTTCCTAATC
>CAVJDT010000046.1:0-14390 GCA_963648435.1 Bacillota bacterium | reverse complement strand
TGCAATATTTTTTTAAAGCCCTCTATTAGGACTTTTTTGTTTTCAACCACAAAAAGGGAATTTCCTTATAAAAGAAAAAATCTCTATTCATAAGATTCTTTGAATAGAGACTTTTCAGTATAGTTATTACTATTTACATCCAATGCATCTTAAAATATCACTAAATGATACTACCACAAATAAGGCCATTAATAGTAAGAAACCAATTGTATGAATTATGTTTTCTACTTTAGCGCTAGGTTTTTTACGTGTAATGCCTTCAAATATAATAAAGGCAAGACGACCACCATCAAGTGCAGGAAGTGGTAATAGGTTAACAAATCCAATATTAACACTTAAGAAGGCCATTAAACTAAGGAGTGTAAGGATTGCTTGACCAACATTTTTTCCTTCAATTGATGATTTCACTAAACTAAAAATTCCTACAGGCCCACTGAAATCATCAATATTCACTGATGAATCAGTAAATAACAATCCTAAAGTTTTAAAGATGCCAAGGCATGATTCTCCTGTTTCAGCCCAAGGCATATACAATGATTTACCTAAATTAAATTCATATTTAGGGGATATACCTAATTGAACTTTGGTGGATGGAATATTTTGACTACTTAATAGTTTTTTACTATAAGTTTCAATTGTGACTGTATCTTTCTTTCCTTCACGTTCATATTCAATAATTATATTTGTTGCCTCATTTAAGAATTCTTCATTAAAGTATTTTAAGATATCTTTAAAAGTATTGATGATTTGTTCATGAGTGCCATCTTTAAACTTAATACTTGTGATGACATCTCCTTTACGAAGCCCTGCTTTATATGATTTAGTTTTTGTATTATTACTAGAATATTCACCAACTATTACTTTATTTTCGCTAATGCAAGCTTTTGTATCTAAACTTAATTCTATTGAAAAAATTGATATTATAGGAAAGATTGCTTCAGTTTCTTTAGTACTTCCATCTTTTGTAAGGTATTTTATAACAATTTTACCATCAAAATCGTTTGAACCAATTGCATAATTATTAAGAACATTTGAAATATCATTCCATTTGCTTACTTCTTGATTATTAATGGCAATTATTGTGTCTCCTTCGCCTATTACATTATAGATAGGTGCATTACTTGCTACTTCATCTATTTTAGTACTATTATAATTAGGATACCCTTGAACAACACCTAAGATGAAATAAATAATTAAGGCTAACACAAAGTTCATAAATGGTCCCGCAAAAACTGTTAGAAATCTTTGACTGACTGTTTTAGATACAAAATTACGATCTAATGGTGCAATTTGCATTTCTTGTTTTTTATCAAAATAAAGAATTGCATCACGGTTTACAATATATTTGGTTTCTTCTCCACTTTCAGCTTTTGTGCATAAGTATAATTCATTAGGAAGTCCTTCTTTAGTTCCACTTAAATCATACGTACCAAGATCATATGTTACTAAATCTTTAAATTTTTCATCATTGACATCACAAATGATTCTTGTAATTTTTTGATTTTCATCAAGTTCTAATTTAACTTGTTTTATGTCTTTTAAGAAATCTTGTTCAATTTCTTCACCTGCCATTGAGACGAATCCACCAATGGGAATACATCTAATCGCATATACTGTTTCCCCTTTTTTCTTTTTCCAAATAAGTGGTCCCATACCTATTGAAAATTCATAGCATAAGATTTTAGCTCTTCTTGCCATTAGGAAGTGACCCATTTCATGAATAATAACAATTATACTTAAAACAAGGATAAATGCTATTAAACCAATTACATATGACATATTTTACCCACCTTTCCTTTTACAGTTTTATCAACCTCTAACAATAAATCAATTGTTAAAGGTTTATTTTTATATTTATCATATTCATGATCATTTAAAGCTGCAATTATATTTTTTTCAATATCTAGAAATTTAATTTTGCCTTCTAGAAAAAGCGCTACAGAAGCTTCATTTGAGGCATTAAGAATACATGGATAAATTCCACCTTTTCGTATTGTTTCTTTTGCAATTTCCACTAACGGGTAGCGCAAGTTATCAAATGGTTCAAGAATTAAATTTAATCCTTTATCTATGGATAACGGTTTTATTATATCACAAGTTGTGTGTTTTTTACCATATATTGCATAATGAATTGGAAGATGCATATCCGCACTAGCAAGTTGTGCACAAATAGAATGATCATTGAATTCTACCATTGAATGAATGGTACTAGTTCTATGAATCATAACTTTAATATGATCAATATCAATATTAAACAAATAATGAGCTTCAATTACTTCAAATCCTTTATTCATCATAGTGGCAGAATCAACAGTGATTTTTTTACCCATTTGCCAAGTTGGATGATTTAACACATCATTTATAGTAACTTTATTGAAGTCTTCACGTTTAAAGTCTCTTAGGGAACCACCGCTCGCGGTGAGAATAAGATTTTTTATTTCTTTTTCATCTTCACTATCTAATAGTTGGTAGATTGCGGAATGTTCACTATCAATTGGAATGATCTTACAATTATTTTTTTGAGCAAGTTCACAAATTATTTTACCACCGATTACTAATGTTTCTTTATTAGCTAAATATACATCATATTTATTTTCTAATGCGGCGTAAGTTGGTTTTAAACCTACGCTTCCAACTAATGCATTAATTATCATATAGTTTGAGACTTTTAATGATACTAGTTCAAGTAAGCCATCATCACCATAAAAGGTTGTTAAAGATGGATATTTTGCTTTTAGATAATTAGCATCTTCTTGATTTAACGCACAAACAATCTTAGGACTGAATTCTTCAATTATTTTAATAGCTTGATTAAGGTTTTTACCGAAACTAAATGCATACAACTGATAATTTGAATCATTTCTTACTAAATCAAGAACTTGAGTACCAATACTTCCTGTTGCGCCTAATAAGCAAACATTTATCATAAAACAACACCCATTAACGCAAGTATAATATAAAAGGCGGTACCTGTCATAATTAAACTATCAAAACGATCCATTACACCACCATGACCTGGAAAAATAAAACCATAGTCTTTAATCTCATATTCTCTTTTTAGTTTCGATGCAACTAAATCACCAAACTGCGCAATAATTGTAAGTAGTAAACTAACACTTGCTACAGCAAGAATTCTTAAGAAAAGATTTTCTATCATAAAAAGTTTAAATCCCATGCACTCTTCACAAATAATTAGAAAAGCACTGCCTACTACCATTCCTGTCAAACTTCCTCCAATTGAGCCTTCAATTGTCTTTTTAGGACTAATTGTTGGACATAGTTTATGTTTACCTAATAATAAACCAAAATTATATGCTCCCATATCAGTAAACACTGTAGTAAGTAAAACATATCCCATTAATACAAGGCCTAAATATTTAATTTTTTCACCATTTAATGTATCAATATATCTTGTTCTTGTGGCCATAAAAATTCCTAAACCACCATATAAAATAAAACCAAAAAATAGCATAACATCAGTTGTTTTTAATTCTTTATTAAAAAGTGAAAGAATCATTAATAATGCAAATAATGCAATTAAACTAAAGACTATATCTGTTAGATTAAAGTAATCACTACAATAAATAGTTAGTCCCCCAAGAATGATTAGTCCTGTCGAAATTAATGGTAAAACATATTGATATCTTCTAGATAATCCGTGCATACTTGCGTGCATTTTAATTAATTCATAGGTAGCTACATATGCAAGTATCGATGCAAGCACAAGCATAAACCAACCGCCTAAATATATTATTGGAATCATTACTACTCCCATAAAAAATCCAGTTATTACTCTTTTTTTCATCCTTTTAATCCTCCATATTTTCTATTACGTGATTGATATTCTTTAATTGCTAAATATAATTCTTTTTTATGAAAATCAGGCCACAATGTTTTAGGAAAATATAATTCAGCATATGCGGCTTGATAAAGCAGAAAATTACTTAAACGCATTTCTCCACTTGTTCTAATAATTAAATCAAGGGGATAAAGTTCTTTTGTATATAAGTTTTTGCTTATTAAGTCTTCATTTATATCATTAATATTAATTTCATGATTAATAACCATTGTGGTTATTTTTTTAACCGCTTCTGTTATTTCTTCTCTAGAGCCATAGTTAAAAGCTATTGATAAAGTAAATTCATTAAAATCTTTAGTTAGATTTTCAATATCTTCTATAATCATTAAAAGGTCTTGACTTAAGTTCTTTTTTGTTCCTATAAATTTTACTTTTATTTTATTTTCTATTAGTTTATTTAAATTAGTTTGATAATACTTTTTTAATTGATCCATAATGTAATCAACTTCATCTTTAGGCCTTTTCCAGTTTTCAGTACTAAAAGCAAATACGGTTAAATTAGGAATCCCTAGGTTTTTGACTTCTTTAACAATTTCCTTTAAAGTTTGCACTCCTTTTTTATGTCCTAAATTACGTGGCAACATTCTTTTCGTAGCCCATCTACCATTACCATCAAGAATAATTCCAATATGTCTAGGCAATGGTTTTTGCATAATTTGATTATGTAATTCATTTATATTCATAATAACTACCTCAAATAATTATTATACTATAATTATGAAAATAATTCCAATTAAATGTTAATAACACGCAAAAATATATATAACGAAAGAACAACCAAAGCTGTTCAGGTTTATTCTTCTTTTGTTATTAATGTATAGTTAGAAAACTGACGTTTGTAAATTTCCACCGTGCAATTAAAGTTTTTGGGTTTAGTTTGATTATCTTTACCATATCTACTTACCACTATTTCATACATTGATTTTTGCCTTTTATCAGTAATCGATGTTCCTATGTAATAATTTTAAATAATTTGATTTTTATTTCTTCTTTATAATTATACTATCTATTTTTTTAGCAATATCTTTCATATTAAATGACATTTACTATGGATTAAAAATCAGAAAAATAAAAAAGCTCCTCCCAATATTTGAGAAGAGCTTAATATCTACTAGATTGACATAATATCTGATTCTTTAGTTTTAGCTAATTGATCTACTTTTGTGATAAAATCATCTGTTACTTTTTGAACTTTATCACTAGCACGTTTTACTTCATCTTCAGAAACTCCATCTTTTTCAAGTTTCTTTAAAGCTTCCATTTGTTCACGGCGAATATTACGAATTGCTACTTTACAGTTTTCCGCATATTTTTTAGATTCTTTAACTAATTCTTTTCTTGTTTGTTCTGTTAATGGAGCAATTGGAATTCTAATTAAATCACCATCATTTAGTGGATTAAATCCTAAATTAGCAGTTTGAATTGCTTTTTCAATTCCTCTTAAGATTGATTTGTCATAAGGTTTAATTACTATTGATTGAGGATCGGGAGCTGAAACATTAGCAATTTGGTTAATTGGCATTTGTGAACCATAATATTCAACTGTAACGCCATTTAAAATGCTTGGATTTGCTTTGCCAGTTCTAATACCAGCAAAATCTTTTTTAAGTGATTCAATTGACTTTTCCATTTTTTGTCCACATTGTTCAATAATTTCGTTTGTCATTTTCTTTTCCTCCTATTTTCATTACTTAGTAATTAATGTTCCAATTGTAGGTTCCTTAACTACTCTAGTTATATTGCCTTTTACACTCATATCAAAGACAATTATCTTTATATTATTTTCACTACAAAGAGTTGCGGCAGTGAGATCCATAACATGTAAGTGTTTATTAATAACTTCATCATATGTTAATGTATCAAATCTTTTAGCATTCTTGTTAACTCTAGGGTCATCGTCATAAACGCCATCAACACCATTTTTAGCCATTAGGATGACCTCAGCACCTACTTCAGCAGCACGAAGAGCCGCCGCCGTATCGGTTGAAAAGAATGGGCTTCCAGTTCCACCACCAAAGATTACTACCATATGATGGTCAAGATGGCTTAACGCTTTTCTTCTGATATACGGTTCAGCAACACTTGGGGCTGAAAGTGATGACATTACTCTTGTGTTTACGCCAAGAGATTCAAGGGCGTTTTGGAGGGCAAGGGAATTAAGAATTGTCGCAAGCATTCCCATATAATCGGCACTTGCTCTTTCCATTCCGTTTTCTTCAGCATCACGACCACGCCAAATGTTACCAGCTCCAACAACTATTCCTAAATCAATTCCTAGATCAACTAAGTTTTTTATTTCTTCAGCTATTTCTTTTACTTTTTCAGCATTAATACAAGTACCATTATCACCTGATAAGGCTTCACCACTTAGTTTAAGAATGACTCTTTGCATAATGATTCTCCTTTAAATTTGTTATTTATTTGCTTTTGCGGCTGCAGCTTGGGCAGCAACTTCAGCAGCGAAATCGTCATTACGTTTTTCCATTCCTTCGCCAACTTCATAACGAACGTATGCAACAGCTGCACTGTTTTTACTCTTTAAATATTGTCCAACTGTAATACTTGGATCTTTAACGAATGGTTGATCAACTAAGCAAATTTCTTTTTTAAACTTTGCAAGACGACCCATAGCCATTTTTTCAATAATATTAGCAGGTTTAGATGCATTAGCAGGATCATTTTCAATTTCAGCTTTAATTACTTCTGTTTCATGGTCTAAATCTTCTTGATTAATTGAAGCTTCATCAAGATAACGTGGATTGTACATTGCAACATGCATACAAATATCTTTTGCTACTAAAGCATCAGTACCTTTAATTACAGATACAACAACAATTTTACCACCATTGTGTTTATAAACACCGAAGACTTCATCATCAGTTTTTTCAATTCTTACAACACGACGAAGACTAATTTTTTCTCCAATAATAGCGGTTGCCGAAATTATTAATTCTTCAACTGTTTGTCCTTCAAATGTTGCGGCTAAAGTACATTTTTCACAAGCAACATCATTGGCAACACATGCAGCACCGATTTGATGTAATAATGTTAAGAATTTTTCATTTTTTGCAACGAAATCAGTTTCTGAATTTAATTCAAATAAATAAGCTTTATTACCATTAATTGCAACATCGCATAAACCTTCAGCAGCAATTCTTGATGCCTTTTTAGCGGCTTTGGCGATGCCTTTTTCACGTAGCCAGTCTGCAGCTGCATTTAAATCGCCATTACATTCTGTAAGAGCTTTTTTGCAGTCCATCATACCAGCACCAGTTTTTTCTCTTAATTCTTTAACTAAAGATGCATTAATCATCAGTTGTTCCTCCTAATGAACTATTCTTCTTTATTTTCTACTGCTTCAGTAACTTCGGCAGCTTCTACTTTTTCTTCAACCTTTACAGGTACTTCTTCTACTTTTTCTTCTTGCTTTTTAGCAGGTTCTTCTGCTTTTTCTTCTTGTTTTTTAGCAGGACGAGGTTTACGAGGTTTTGCTTCTTTTGGTGCTCTAACTTCTTTTTGAACAGGTTCTTCTACTTTTTCTTCTTCTGGAAGTACATAAGGTTCAACAGCAACGCCATTGCCTTCAAGTACAGCATTAGCCATAACACCAACGATTAAACGAACAGCTCTAACGCCATCATCGTTGGCAGGAATTACATAATCAACATCATCTGGATCACAGTTTGTATCAACTAGTCCAAATACTGGAATATGTAGTTTACGAGCTTCTGCAACCGCATTATGTTCAGTTTTAGGGTCTACTACAAATAATGCACCTGGAAGTTGTTGCATTTCTTTGATACCACTAAAGAAACCTTCAAGTTTAGCTTGTTCTTTCTTGTATCCTGCAACTTCTTTTTTAGTTAATTTTTCAAAAGTACCATCTTTTTCCATTTCTTCAATTCTGTATAATTTGGCAATTGATTTACGTACAGTTTTGAAGTTTGTCATGGTTCCGCCTAACCAACGTTTGTCAACATAATATTGACCAGCACGGATGGCTTCTTCTTTAATGATGTCTTGAATTTGTTTACGTGTTCCTACGAATAATACTTTTGCATTATTATTACGAACGATTTCAACCATTGCAGCGTAAGCTTCTTCAATCTTATCTGCAGTTTTTTGTAAGTCAATGATGTATACACCATTTCTTGCATTAAAAATATACTCTTTCATCTTAGGGTTCCAGCGGCGAGTATGATGACCGAAATGAACTCCTGCTTCTAGTAATTGCTTCATTGTAACTACTGGCATTTTAAATTTCCTTCTTTCTTTTTATTTTGTTTGGCCGCCAAAAGAGTCCACGTACACCGCCACTAAAGCACTAGACGACGCACTCATCTTTTGTGTGTATTTTTTTTGCCATTTGTTATTTTATCATATTTTTGTTTTTTTAGCAACTAATACAGCTTGTAATTTTCTAAATCTAGAAAAAAGGATACCATAAATTTAGGGTATCCAAGTCATAACTATAATTAGCATTTTTTCATTAATGTTACAAAGGTTAATCCTTCATGTTCTTCTTCGGTATCAATTATTTCAAAACCTAAATGTTTGTAAAATTCTAGATTATATTCTTCTTGAAGAATTGTGTCAACATACCATGTTTTAACTTGAGGATTTTGATTAATAAAGTATTTTAATACTTCAGTACCATATCCTAAAGACTGATAACCGCTTCGCAAATAAAACTGTGCAATTTGCATTATTTCAGGACTATCAAGTTCAAACCCAAAGATTCCTCCAATTATTTCATTTTTGTCACAATCTATGATTTTATAATATTGTCCAAATCGATATTTAATATTGAATTCCATACGGTGCAAACTCATATGATATGGGTTAGTATCAAAATCTCCATATTTATCAGCATATTTTTTGAATGCTTCTTTTTGAATTTTAAGCATTATTTTAGCATCTTCTAATTGTACTTTTAATAGTTTTATCATAATTTCTCCTTAATTTTAACTTTTTTAATTAACGATTATTTCCTTGTTGCCTAGGGTGATTTTCCATATATGACTTCTTTAATTGTTCTTTTGAAACGTGAGTATAAATTTGTGTACTTGATAAATTAGCGTGTCCTAGCATTTCTTGAACACTTCTTAAATCAGCTCCTCCATCAAGTAAATGAGTCGCAAATGTATGTCTAAGCATATGAGGATGAACGTGTGTATGTTCGGCCGCATGATCTATAATATTGTTTAAAATTACCCTTACACCTCTTGTTGTAAGTGGGCCTCCACGGTGATTTACTAGTAAAAAATCATTGTTTTCTAGTTCACACTTTAAGACAAGTTCTGGCCTTGCAACTTCAATATACTCTCTTAAAGCTTTGACAATATGTTGATTCATTGGTACATATCTTTCTTTATGTCCTTTACCAAATACCTTAATCATCTCATTACTATAATCAATATCACTAGGGGTAAGACTACATAATTCACTAACTCTTAGTCCTGATCCATATAGTAACTCCATAATCAACATATCGCGTTTACCGATTGCGGTGGAGGTATCAATTGAATTAAAGATATTATTTATCTCATTTGGATATAGTACTTTCGGTAAAACTTTATCTGCTTTAGGTGTTTCAATTGTTTCAAAAGGATTATCATCAACTATTCCTTCGCGTTCAAGGTAACGATAAAACGTTCTTAAACTTGAAAGTTTTCTAGCTATACTTTTCTTTTTTAATCCTTCGGTAGTAGATAAATATGATAGATAATATCTTGGAACATTTGTTTTAGTAACAGTTAATAAGTTACCAAAATTATCACTTTTTAAGTATTCATAAAAGTCTTCAATATCTTTTATATAATTTAAAACAGTATAGTTTGAATAATTTCTTTCTACCGCTAAATAATTACGGTACATTTCAATTGTTTCAAGTGATCGATCTTTTTTTTCTTCTTTTTTGGCTTCTACTTGTTTTTTTGTTTTAACTGTAGGCCTAACATTTTTTCTAATCATCGGTCTTTTATTCATTTTTTAGATACTCCTTTATTTTAAGAAGAGCACGATTAGCATACGCTAATTTTCGTTCTTTCTTTTTAGTAGCATCACTTAAAGGAGTAAAAATTCCAAAATTTACATTCATTGGATTAAATTCTTGATGTGGGGTACTTATATAACAAGCAAGAGCACCTAAAGCCGTGGTACTATCTAAATCAAGAATGTTTTTACCATCTAGTATTCTTGCCATATTAATACCAGCAACAAGCCCACTTGAGGCCGACTCAACATATCCTTCAACTCCTGTCATTTGACCCGCAAAAAAGATATTTGGATTTTTAATTAATTGATAACCTTTATTTAATAGTTTTGGTGAATTAATGTATGTATTACGGTGCATTACTCCATATCTTACGATTTCTGCGTGTTCTAGTCCTGGAATTAATGATAGTAATTTTTTTTGTTCACCAAATTTTAGATGTGTTTGAAATCCAACAATATTGTATAATGTTTTTTCTTTATTGTCTTCTCGAAGTTGCACTACCGCATATGGCCAACGTCCGGTTCTTGGGTCATCAAGTCCAACCGGTTTCATCGGTCCAAACAATAAAGTTTGTTTTCCTCTTTTAGCCATATCTTCAACTGGCATACATCCTTCAAATACTTTCATTTCAAATTCATGAGGAATAACCGCATCAGCATGAATTAAGAAGTCATAGAAAGCCTCAAATTCTTCTTTATTCATGGGACAATTAATATAGGCAGCTTCTCCTTTATTATATCTTGAAGCAATAAAGGCTTTACTCATATCGATTGATTCTTTAGTTACAATTGGAGCAACCGCATCAAAAAAATACATATAATCATGTCCAAGCAGTTTACCAATTTCTTCATGTAAAGTATCACTTGTTAAAGGACCACTAGCAATGATAACTGGACCTTCTGGTATCTTTGTTACTTCCTCATTAATAATTGTAACATTTTTCATTTCTTTTAGGGTATTTGTGATATAATCTGAAAACTTTGATCTATCTACGGCAAGAGCACCACCAGCTTCAACTTTTGTTGCATCAGCAGCCTTCATAATGAGTGAATCAAACTGTCGCATTTCTTCCTTTAGTAGTCCCACCGCATTTTCAATACTTGCGGCACGGAGAGAATTACTACATATCATTTCGGCAAATCCCCCAGTTTGGTGAGCTGGTGTCATTTTACCTGGACGCATTTCATATAATGTTACTTCATATCCTCTTTTCGCAAGTTGATATGTTGCCTCACTCCCCGCAAATCCTGCTCCTATTACTGTAACGTGTTTCATAATATCACCGCCTTATTATATATTATATCACGATTAAATCTTTTTTAAAAGAAAATCACTTTATGCGATATTCGCAAATAATTAAAAACTTGCTTAAATTAATAACTATATTTATTTTACATTAATGTAATCAACTTTTACCTTTATAATACGCACTACTACAATAATAAAAAGCCTCTAAAGGCTTTTTATAACACAATTTTACTTCCAGCTTTTAACCATGATGAAGAATTAGATCTCAGCAAATCTTCAGCTGAACGATTAGTTTTTGATAGAATAGATTCAACAGTATCATCTTGTTTTACTATATACTTACTACTACGTGGTATTTTAACAATTTGATTACCAGTAAGATTTAATAATCCAAAGTCATTATATAAGCCAAGTGTTACTGGATCAATATCAAACTTTTTACCAATACTTTCAATTGTATCACCAGTTTTTGTGATATAATCTTCAAAATAATATTCAACACTTTCTTTTTTCATCTTTGGCACTAATAAGACTTGACCAGGATATATTACCGTAGATGTAAGCATATTGACGTCTGTTAATTCATTGACCGATGTTTTATATGCTTTTGCGATAGTATATAGGGTATCTCCTTTTTTTATGGTATATTCTTCATATTCTACTCTTAAACTATAATCTTGAAAATCCATATTTTCCCTCCTCACGTTTAATATATGAGAAAGATCCAATATGTGTGATTAAACTATCTGTAAAATATAGATATTATTTTCCTTATAAATAAAAAAGACGTAAATAAATTAAAAATTAGCCTTCAATAGTAGAAGACTAATAGATATCGATTAATGTAAAAGGTAAGCAAACTTGATACTTTGCATCTTTTATACCTATTTTTAATACTATTCCCTTTGTGACACGTGACAAGTGTGCCACTTAGGTATGATATGCATAATCTATACAACAAAAATATTTTAAAACAAGGTTGATACAAAGCCTCAACAAAATTAAATAGGGTGCTTTTTTCTATCAATAAACAAATATTTGCACCCCAATCGACTAATAAGCAATATTACTTTAATCTAATATAATATGTTGCCTTACCAATTCCTTCTTTTCTTATTTCACCTAAATCACATAATTCTTTTAAACTTCTTTCAATACTTGTAGCTGATATTGAAGGAACAAGTTCTAATATATCTCTTTTTGTAAACTTACCCAACTTAGAATTAACTGCCATTCTAACAACTTCAATACTTGGTTTCCTATCTAAAACTAATTCTACTCTTTCTTCAAAATCATTATATGCACTAACAATTGTGCTTAAAATGTATTTTATAAATGGAGTAGCATCATCTTCATTTTCATGCCATCCAATTTGAGAATCGTACAATGCATCATAATATAAATCTTTATTCTTGGCTATTTTTGCTTCTAAAGATATATATTTACCTACATAATAACCAGAACGATATAAAAGTAGTGTTGTTAATAATCTTGACATTCTTCCGTTTCCATCAATGAATGGATGGATACATAAAAAATCATGAATAAATAATGGAATTAAAATCAGCGAATCTACTACACCTTCACCAATAGCTCTATTATATTCATCACATAATTCTTGCATCGCAATTGGAGTTTCAAATGGTGATAATGGTGTAAATAATGTATATGCTTCTCCGTTTTCATTAGTAGCACTAATATAATTTTGAACATTTTTATATTTTCCGCCATATGAAGTTGATGTATGAGATAATAAAACTTTATGCAATTGAAGAATGAAATTTGGTGTAATTGGTATTGCATCAAAGTTCTCATGCACAATATTTAACGCATCTCTATATCCAGCAATTTCTTCTTCAGCTCTATTTTTAGGAGCTGTTTTTTCATTAACCAATTGTTTCAATCTAGTATTACTTGTTCTAATTCCTTCAATTTCATTAGATGATTCAGTACTTTGTATCTTTGCAATAATAACTATTTTTTCTAATTCTTCAGTTTTTTGTTTTAAAAACAATTGTTGTTTGCCTTTTTCTTCATGTATTTGTGTTAAATAATTAATAATCTTGATATCCCATGTTTTATTTTTTAAGTTTGAATAGTTAAATTTCTTCATTTTTCTCACCACCATTGTTGTTTACGCACCAATTATATCACTTTTGGAGAGAAAATTCAATTATTTATACTTAAACACATAGAAATTATTATAGCAATTCCCTCATTTCATAAAACTTTCTCGTATAATATAGTGGAAAATGAGGGAAATATTAATGAACATACTTTAAATTTCTCTCCATCACAATTTTTTTCACTCAAATATAGATGTTTTAGGGAGTAAGCATTATCATTGGCAATTACATAACTTGACTTTTATCCTCTTTAGAGTGATAGATAGACACGACTTTAAGGAGTTTTTTGTTGTCAACCACAAAATGAAATTTCCTTATAAAAAATAAAGAGCTTGTTCGTCTTATTGAAACGAAGCAAACTCTTTAAGCCATCTAGTTGATTATGATAGTTTTACTCACTTTTTCAGTGATTTCATAGTTAAATTCTTTCTAGAAATTCACTTGGCTTAATTGCCGTTACTTTACTTTTGTTGTAGTCTTTGATATTTCTTGTAATGATATAGTTTGCTTTAATTCTTTTTGCTTGTACGCTTTGGATTGCATCCTCGTAGTCGTTAAACTCAAGGGCACTTGCACGTTTTAAGTCAACAATTTCAAAAATCAAAGATAGTTATTCTAAAATTTCCTTAATTCTTTTTGGTTCCAATTCCTTGCGCATTATATACATAATATTGGATATGGATAAAGCAGAAATATATCCTGTGACTTTCTTAACCTCACAGAGTTTGAAAACTTTAGCCGAATCCTCTACAAAATCCTTGTGGTTGCAAAATACATCAAGAATAACATTTGTATCAATCAATACTTTCATATTTTTTCATTCTTTCTGCCTTAATACTTTCTTCACTATAATCCCCCTTGAGCACACCAAACAAAGAATCAGTAAGAAAAGACACACTTTTATTATAAGAAATCAATCTTGCAATTTCTTTTCCGTTACGCAAAATAATAACTTCATTTCCCGCTTGAACATATTGTAGATACTTTCCAAAATTGTTTTGTAGTTCTGTTGCAGATACGGTAGTCATATTCTCACCTCCTTGTATATCTAATATTATTATAACTGATTTTAGCTAATTTGTCAATGTTTTTTAAAAACTTTAACTTTAATTTTACATTTCGGAAATAACTTGACATATTTATTTATTTGATAGTTCAA
>CAVJDT010000045.1:0-14648 GCA_963648435.1 Bacillota bacterium | reverse complement strand
ATTATTAACATATTAGTTTTTATCATTTTTTCTATAAAAAGACAGTCATTTAATCGTTTCGAGAGTGACATCCCTTTTCACGCTCTGGTATCGTTTTTTTATAAAAAAATTATCTTTTATCTTGACTATTAATAGTTAGTCTCCTTTTAATTAATGCGTTCATTCACGAACGTATTATAGTATATTTTCTATATAAATGTCAACATATAAACTTTGTTTTTTCAAATAATTGTGTTTATTTACTTATATACCATTTTAGGTAATTTGCTAAATTTAAAAATCTTTATGAACAAAATAATTGACATTTAAGTTTATTTTTGCTAATATATACGTACCGCTCGGAGGGTGGGTTGTTCGAAGAAACAACAGCTGGATAAGGCGCAGGCTGAGATGCTTGTCCTTTATCTAGCTTTTTTTTTGTAAAGGAGGAGATTGTATGGATTTCTTGAACAATAAAATTAAACCAATGTATTTAAAATATTTAGCTGCCGCTTTTGGAAGTGCGTTAATAACATCTATTTACTCTATAGTAGATATGGCGATGGTGGGACAATACCAAGGTCCTGATGGTACGGCCGCACTCGCAGTTGTTGCCCCTGTATGGAATATTATCTATAGTCTTGGTCTTTTAATGGGGACTGGAGGTAGTGTTATATTTAGTACTAAGCGGGGAAGTAATATTAAAAATAGTAATGAAAATCAATATTTTACAGCCGCTATTATTGGAGCAATTCTTTTATCAATATTTTCATGGCTAGGTCTATTACTATTTGAAAGGCAAATACTTTCATTTTTTGGTTCAAATGATTCTTTATTTATTTTAGCACATGAATATATACGTCCTATTAAATATGTATTTCCTTTATTCTTATTTAATCAAATGCTTGCGGCATTTTTAAGAAATGACAATAATCCTGGTTTAGCCACATTTGCAGTTTTATTTGGTGGAATCTTTAATGTTTTTGGCGATTATTTTTTTGTGTTTATATGTGATATGGGAATATTTGGAGCAGGTCTTGCTACTGCCATCGGATCAGGAATATCTTTTATCATTATGCTTACCCATTTTATAAGTCGAAAAAATACACTTCGTTTAGTAAAACCTGAAAATTTACTAAATAAACTTCATGAAATTTCTATTACCGGATTTTCAACATTTTTTATAGATGTGGCCATGGGAATTCTAACTGTTTGCTTTAATAGACAAATTATGAAATATCTTGGAGCAGATGCCTTGGCTATTTATGGTCCTATTATTCAAGTTAGTACACTTGTTCAGTGTTGTGCCTATAGTATTGGTCAAGCCTCACAACCGATTATTTCTACTAACTTTGGAGCGAAAAAGAAAAAAAGAATTATTGAAACTCTTAAACTTGCTTTAATAACGACTGCTGTTTTTGGAATATTTTGGACATTAGTTAGTATAATTTATCCAAATCTTTACATACGTATTTTTATGGATCCAACTGATAAAATATTAAAGATGGCTCCATCAATTATTAGAATGTATGCAATTTCATTTTTACTTTTACCATTTAATATTTTTTCTACCTATTATTTTCAAGCTATTATGAAACCAAAAATTGCGTTTTTAATATCAACTATGCGGGGGCTTGTAATTAGTGGAATCCTAATTTTAATTCTACCTATAACTGTAGGTGCAAATTTAATTTGGTTAGCAATGCCCATTACAGAAGTTCTAATTATGATTTATGCAATTATTCAAATTAAAAAATATACTGATTCATTACCAGAAAAATAAACATAATTAAACATCTTAGATTGTAATGTTCTTTACTTTTAAGTCGTTTTTTAGTATAATAGTAACACAAAAAAGGAGAAAAAACATGAAAAAAATTTTAAAGTTTTTTATCGCAGTTTTAGCTTTATTGACATTATATAGCTGCGTTAAAGATGAACCCCAAGAATTGGCTGTTCCAACAAATGTAACAATATCTGAAGAAGGTTATATTTCATGGGACAAAGTAGAAAATGCAACATCTTATATTGTAACAATAAATGAAAAATCTTATGTTGTTACAACCAATAATTTTCAAGTTGAAGACTTAAAAAATGATTTTAAATTTACCGTAAAAGCATTAGCGGATGGATATATAACATCTCCTGATTCTGATGTTCAAGATTTCACAGGTACTGCTGCGGCTGATAAGCAAGAAATGACCGATTATGTGGTGGCTGTAATGCTTGGAACGAAAGAAGAAGCAACAGATAAAGATACTTATGACAAGCAAGCTCAATTGTTACAAATAGCTTGTTCTAAAGCATATGAATACGGTGTTGATGTTGACACCTTAAAAACAGTTATCGATCCTATTGTTGAAATTGAGAATAAAGATGCTCAAACCATTATTTTAAGTTTGTTAATTAGTAGTTCAAGTTTAGATAAAGAACAAATCGTTGGAATGACAGTATTTGCGGATTATTATGCCCAAATATTCTTAGATGGAATAAAGTCTTTATTTACGGATGAAAGAATTGCTAAAATGGTTGATGATACAACTGCTTTGTTACTTCGCAATGATTGTGAAATCGCAATAGCATTAGGCCATATTTTTGACCAAGTTGCTAATGCATATAATAAATTACAATTAAAAACAATTCCACAAATTCTTAAATTATTGACAGAAGGAAGTTTTAAAAACAATCCAAAATTAGTTGTTGAAATCAAAAGTTCAATTGTTGAAACTTTACTTGACAATCAAATTGCTGATGAGGATTTAGCTGTTGTATTAACATTTGTTAAAGATATGCTTCCTATATTAGAACCATTAGTAGAAAACGCAAATTATAAAGGAATCAGTATTAAAGACTTATTTAATGAATTAGAGGAAGCCTTTATGGCAGTTGATATTAATGAACTTGCAAAAATAATCAATGAAAAAGCTGTAGATTTATTGAATAGTTTAGATTTTATTACTGAAGAATTATTAACAGAAGCCTTTAAGTATGAAAACAATGTTCAAACAATTGTTTATATCGTATTAAATAAATTAAAAGATGAAATTCCAACATTTGATTTTACGGGGCAAAACTTAATTAATATAGCTGAATTGATTTATAAAAAATTACCTATATCAAGTTCTAATCCTGAAGCAACAATAAAAGACTTATTGGGATTAGCAGATGATGATTATAATGTATTAGGCGATAATGTTGCGAAACTAATCAATAATTTATTAAATATATTAGGTGATTTTGTAAAAGATGATGGCAATATTGAAAATATCGTTAAAGCATTTAATTTCTCATATAATGAAAGTGTAATTGAAGGCGAAAAAGAATTATGGGATATTGAAGTAGATAGTGATGAATATATTCAAAAGGTTATGACTGAATATGAAATTGCATCTGCCGATAAACTTGAACTTAATACTCCATATGTATTTAAGTCGACATCAAAAGTTGACAATACAGTTGTTATCAAATCACTTACAATTATTGTTTTAGATTACGATGAAGATTGGGGCGATGTTACTTACTCATATAATGATACAACTATAACAATTACAAGTTTAAGTGATTTATTACCACTTGTTGATGCTTTAGTTGATGCTTTAAAAGAACAAAGTAGTGTAACCTCAAAAGATATTCAAGAAGTATTACAAGTTTTAGTTAAGACTACAATCATTCCTGAAGGTACGGCAGAACAATTCTTAACAATATTTGCTAGTGCTCCTGAAGCAGATGTACAAGCTGTTTATGATGATTTACTAGTTGTTGTAAAAGCATTTGTAAATTATGTACAAGAAATTAAAGCTGAAGAATTTGTATATGAAATTGGATCTGACAATTATAATGTTGTTTATGGATTCTTTACAACTGAAAATGGCGCATTAGTAAAAACACTAGTTAATGATTTAGCTACATTACTTGATAATGCAAAAGCCTTTCCACTAACAATAGTATTAGGTGAAGGATTGGAAACTACATTTGAAACTAAAGATCAAATGGTAAAAACATTTACTGATATGATTGATGGGTTAATTGAAAGTAATACTCCAATAACTGAAGAATAAGCAAATAGAACTAGCTAAAACTTTAAGCTAGTTCTTTTGTGGTTTAAGTATGCATAGGAAGTCGAAAGATGAAAGTACATAAGAAGATGCCAAACGAAGTGTTAGCTGAAGACAAAATCTTGACCCAAGGAATACGAACTAAATAGGCTGCTATAATTGTAAGACTACAAAATGCGCCAAAACCCGAAGTCACCAAGCAATTATCGTTAGTAAATTTAGTAGGTATACTAAAAAGCACTAAAAGTAGCAAAGTTAGGCATAAGAATGTAAATTAAATATTATATGTAAAGCTAAAAAGTTAGGTGATACTATAACCGATTGTATTGTAAAAAACATTGAAAGTGCAAATGAAATTACTAGAGTTAATATTAAAAGATGGTAATCTTTATAAAACAATTGAAAAAGTTGTGAAGAATAATGGAAACATCCGGTATTGATAGAATGAGTGTCTCTAAAGGAAGAAGTTATTTTTCAAAGCATAAAGAATAAATCAAAAATACTCTTAAGTAAAGATAGTCAAAGAAAATTTTGTGAATGTTTGAGTGATGAACTATTTTCTAATACTCTAGTATTATTATATAGTAGAAATGATGGGAACTTTACTGAGCAGCTACTAATTGATAATTTGAATATGACCTATGAAGAAGCAAAATCAGTTTTGTAGAAAATGAAAGATTTTAATATTGTTGCTAGTTCAAATGTTTCTACCGATGATACGACAATGGAGTTATATAAAGTATTACCAAATTCTCAAATTGTTGGATTAATTTCATGTTAAATATGGTAGTAAATAGACCAAGAAATTATTGTTATTACTATGGTGGCCCAAATAATTATTTCAAACACAAACTATAAAAAATTTAATGTTGACATCGAACTTGAAACAAGAATGTTGAAAGTTATAGATATAATTTAAAGTTATTTGCTTGAAAAAAATGTGAAAAAAGAGTAAAATAACTAAGACTGATGAGTAGTTATCCTCTTGATAACGTAAGTCCAATCAGACTTTCGTTTAAGGAGGATTTTTTTGCATGAACGAAAATAAAATGGCAGTACAGCCAGTTAAAAAACTAATTTGGACAATGGGACTTCCCATGGTCTTTTCAATGGTATTGCAAGCATTATACAATGTTGTTGATACAATATTTGTTATTAATATGGGTGAAGAAGGAATTAAAGCTAATTTAGCTCTAACCTATGTATTTCCTGTTCAAATATTTATGATTGCTGCTTCTGTTGGAACTGGGATAGGCATAAATGCTTTATTATCCAGAGCCTTAGGTGAAAAAGATAACAACAAGATAGGTTTAACTATAGGAAACAGTATATTTTTAGGTATTATAATATACTTAGTATTTTTACTATTTGGAATTTTTGGATCACATTGGTTTTTATCTATTCAAACATCAGATAATAAAATTATTGAGTTAGGAGTTGAATACTTAAAAATTGTTACCATCTTATCATTTGGGGCTATAGGCTTTAGTGTATTTGAAAGATTTTTACAAGCAACTGGAAAAACGATGCATTCAACAATTGCTCAAATACTAGGTGCTTTAACAAATATCGTTTTAGATTATATTTTTATTTATCCCTTAAAAATGGGAGTTGCGGGGGCGGCTTATGCTACAATCATAGGTCAAATAGTTTCATTAATTGTGGCGATAATATTTCATTATACTTTAAATAAAGATGTTAAACATAAAATTAAAGATATTATCCCAAATGGTAAAATTATTGGTAGCATTTATAAAGTTGGTTGGGCCGCAATGCTAATGCAAGGATTATTATCGATTAATATGTTTATTATGATTAAAGTATTTAGTTTAAGTCAGGATGCGGAATTAATTAATGGTACCTATGGAATCTACTATAAAATTCAACAAATAGCTTTGTTTTCATGCTTCGGGTTGTCTAATACCTTGATTTCACTATTAGCATTTAATATAGGTTTGAATAATAAGGATAGAATTAAAGAATGTATTAAATGGGGAATCATTGACACGGTGATTGTCGCAGTAGTAATTACAATTATTTTTGAAGTGTTAGCAAGTCCTATCTCAAAACTCTTTGGTTTAACTACAACCGGTGAAAATAAAGGCCAAATTATAACTTTATGTAAAACATCAATTAGAATTGCGTCAATTGGTTATGTCTTCATGGGAATTTCTTTAGCTGTTCAAGGCATTTTACAAGCATATCGAAAGGCATTATCACCTTTATTAATTTCAGTATTAAGACTAATAATTTTTTTAGTCCCAGTTTCTTTAATTTTTGTTCATCAAAGTAATGCGGTAAATCTTGTATGGTGGTCTTTTCCTATTGCTGAGGCCTTAACCTCAATTGTTTCCATTTTAATTTTGAAGTTCACCGAAAAAATGTTGACATTAAAAAAAGACAAACAACTTATTTAAATATATAATCAAAGGAGATTTGTTATTAAGCAAATCTCTATTTTGTAGGTGTTATTTTAAAAAAAGTATGGCACTATGTTTTGTTATTTATTAAGCCTATGTTATAATAAACATAATAGGCTTTATGAAATGTTGAAAAGCATTTTCAAGAAAAATAATAAAGTAATAAAATAGGTAAGAAGGTAAAAATATGGGAATGTGGAATCCATGGCGAGGATGTAAAAAATGTAGTACTGGTTGTTTACATTGTTATATTCATAAGGGTGATGCTAAAAGAAAAGTTAATACTGGTGAAATAGTTAAAACTAAAGATTTTAGTAAACCAATTGAAAAACTAAAAAATGGAACATACAAAATGAAAACTGGCTTGATTTATACTTGCTTTTCAACTGATTTTTTAATTGAAGAAGCAGATGTATGGCGCGATGAAATTTGGAAAATGATTAAAGAGCGTCAAGATTCGATGTTTTTATTTTTAACAAAACGTATTGAACGCTTTATTAATTGCATCCCTAGTGACTGGGGTGATGGCTATGAAAATGTAACAGTCTGTTGTACAATTGAAAATCAAGAAAATGCTGATAAAAAACTTCTAATTTTTAAAGAATTACCGATTAAGCACAAACAAATAGTAGCGCAACCATTAATTGAAAAGATTAACATTGAAAAATATTTAGATGACATTGAACGAGTAACAGTTGGTGGAGAATCAGATATTAACGCAAGAATTCTTGATTATGCTTGGGTATTAAACATTAGAGAACAGTGTATAAGAAAAAATATTAATTTTGTCTTCAGACAGTGTGGTACCCACTTTGTTAAAGATGGAAAATTATACAATTAAAAAACTAGATATTTATGTAGTCAAGCACGGCAAGCTAATATAGACTATAAGTCTAGTTAAAAGAAAAGAGGAAAACATATGAAATACGTAATAGTAACAGGGGCACTTGGCGGAATGGGGAAAGCAACAACTTTAAAGTTATTAGAAAGTGGGTACTATGTAATTGGCTTAGATAAATGTGTGAATGAAGAAATTATGCATAATAACTTAACCTTAATAGCATGTGACGTTACAGATGAAGAAAACATTAAAAATGCATATAATCAAGTTTTAAACATAACTAATGAAATTGACGCAATTATTCATTTTGCGGGAATGTATTTAATGGATTCACTTGTTGAAATTTCATATCAAGACCTTGATAAAATTTTTAAAGTTAACTTCTTTGGAGTATATTTAATCAATAAAACCTTTATACCATTACTTAAAAAAGGTGGTAGAATTATTACTACAACAAGTGAACTTGCTCCTCTTGATCCCCTTCCGTTTACAGGAATCTATGCCATAACAAAGTCAACATTAGATAAATATTGTTACTCTTTACGAATGGAATTACAACTACTAGATATTAAAGTATCAGTAGTAAGAGCAGGAGCCGTAAAAACTTCCATGTTAGGTTCTTCAATAAAGAGTTTAGAAGAATTTTGTAATAAAACTAAACTGTATAGTTATAACGCTAAAAAATTTAAAGAAATTGTTAATAAAGTAGAAACTAAAAATATAGAACCAAGTAAACTTGCATGTAAAGTTCAAAAAATACTAGAAAAGAAAAATCCTAAATTTGCATATAAAATCAATGCCAATTTTTATTTGCGTTTGCTAAGCAAAATGCCAAAAAAATTTCAATTTTGGGTAATAAAGAAAGTTTTAAAAAAGGATAAGTAATGAAAAAAAGATATAACTATTTATTTTTATTTTCAGGTATTATTCTATTAACATTAGTAATTACACATATTGCAAGCTTTACCCCTCACGATTATTTCTATAAACAACATCCTGATATTGCAAAATACATTGGTACCAATGTTGTTTCAATGTGGGCTGATTTTAGTTTCTTTACTTATCATACAATGATATTTTCGGGAGTTTGGTTAATTCTTCTAGTTATAGGTGAATGGACTAACAATAAATATTTGAAGTGTTTTACAAGAAATCAATCAGTGATGGCATTTATTATGACTAACTATATTTTAACCGTGATATTATATACAATTTTCGAACTTTCAAGTGGTCAACCTACTTTCGGTTGGTATGGTAATAATAATTCGTCAATTCATAACCTTGGTACTAATATTCTTTCACATTATGTTTGTTTTTGCTTAGTTCTTTTTGCTTATATTAAAGTTACTCCTCTAAGTACATTTAAAAAACGACATATTATTTATATACTACTTTATGCCGTTTCCTATTATACTATTGTAAAATTAACAGGAAAATATGCTTACCGAATTGAATGGTATCCATACCCTATTTTTGATGAATATTGGATTATGAATATCCTTGGTATTACATCAAAATTATGGGGAGTGGTTATATTAACAATAATACTTGTCATAATTTTAAGTGGCTATTATTTAATTTTTTGGCTGTTGGTAAGAAAAAAGATTAGTATATAATACGTAAGTGGTTAATTATTTTAATCAATTTAGATTTGCAAAGCAATTGCATTATTTTTCGTAGTATGTTAAAATACGAGTATAATATTTTTATATTCCTAAGTCTGCTTTTAACTCTCTTAAGAAAACATATTATGATTAGAAATTATTGAGCTCTCTTAGGAAAGAAAGCTTTTTGATGTGAAAAATCAAAGTGGTAGAATATGAAATGGTGTAATGATGCACTAGTATCATAATTAATTCAATATTAATACAATGCATTAAAGAGCTATTTGATTATATTAAATGAAAGAAATTTGAGAATGAAACGAATAATTATATTATTTTATAATGCTTATTTTCAGCGTATTAATTATAGGATGTCAAAAAAATAAAAGCGAAAATTTAAAAAATTTACCAAATAATTGTACAGATGGTGAAAATATAGATTTAAAAGATATAAATGAAATTACTGTAAATTCTAATATCTATTATTCTGTGCAACTAGTAATCAAAGAAAATGATGATTTAGAAAAAATTGTAAAAATTATAAATTCAGATATGAGGAACACAATTAATAATATAGAATTTTCTTCAATCGATACTAAATATCATATTGATATTATTTGCGAGAGCAAAATTATTCAAATTAAAGTTTTAGCAAAAAATGAAGACTTTTATTATATTATAAATAATAAAATATATAATTGTTCAAAACGCAACTATTTGTTATTATCAGATTTTATAATGAATAAATACGTTGATTATGTGTCAAAAGTAGGACTAGACGATACAAAAAGTTTAAGATAGTAACTAAAAGAAGAAGCAAAAGAAGGTAAAAATATTCTTGCTTCACGCAAAATGTTTGATGAATCTGAAAAATTACATCCATTACAAGAAAATGAGATGATTAAAGTCGAAAACATTAAAGGTACAATCGTTTTAGTTGGTGCTGAAGATGATGTGCTATGGGATACTTGTAAGTATATCGAAGAATGGAAGACCGTTTATTGAAAAAAGGACATTCATCAATGGTATATGCTTTAGTATATGAACACGGACCCCACTTTATTTTTTCAGAAACTTTACTTAAAAAAGTTTTACCAATAGGTAGTAGTCTCCTTTGTTCATTTGTTTTTAAAGCTGCACGTGATTTTAAATAGGAATGTAGGAAGACAAGAAAAGACATTGACCAAAAAATTAGAATGATTATTAAAAATTGGAGTGAAGAAAAAAATGGAAAAAATTAAGCTGCGTATCGGTTGTGGTGTAGCATTATTTACATTGTTACATTTTTTAGTTGATGGAATTTGTTCATTAGTAATATTTTCAGCTCTTTATAATAATGATTATAATCGCTGCTTAGTTATTTTTTTGGTATATAATTTTTTAGCATTTTTAACGCAGCCTTTAGTTGGATTATTAATTGATAAATATAACTATCCAAGATTGTTTTTAATTATTGCGGTGGGATGTATAATGATTGGAATTATTTTAAAAGCATGGTATCTTCCATCAAGTATTCTTCTTGGCATTGGTAATTCGTTCTTCCATATTAGTGGAGGAAAGTATGTTACGGAAAAAACAAATAATAATATTGCTTTACTTGGTTTATTTGTATCAACCGGTGCAATTGGTTTAGTGTTAGGGCAAAGATATTATACCAATTTACTTTTAATTATTTTCAGTGTTTTAACCAATATTATAATGTTTATTCTTATCTTTTCAGAAGAAAAAGAAGAACTTAAATCATTTACTATAACCAAATATCCTTTAGGAATAAAGTATTTTATTATTTTATTTGCGTTAATAGTAACAGTTATGATTAGATCATTTGTAGGAAAAATTTGTATAATTGATTTTAAAACCTCTAATTTAATTTTTCTTTTGATTGGCATTATGACAGCCGGTGGAAAAGCTCTTGGCGGAGTTATGTCAAAATATTTAGGAATAACTAAAACAATTATAATTTCTATGGTCATATCATTTATTACTTTAGTTTTCTTTAATGATAATTTATATTTAACTCTCCTTGGAATTATTGCATTTAACACCACAATGCCAATTACCCTTTGGTATATGAATAAAATGTTAAATAAAAAACTAGGATTTGCCTTTGGAATTCTCGCTGCATGCTTAATCCCTGGATATTTATTGGGAATGTTATTTAGTGATATTCTTATTAGAGAAATACTAATAGGTAGTTTAAGTGTATTATCAATAGTCCTTATTTTTGTTATCAAAAAAATGGAGATGGCGCTTAGTGAAAACATTGATTAGTGTGATTACCTCATATTTATTAACTTGTGTAATTGAATTATTAGTGCTTTTAATTTTAAAAGAAAAAAATAAGAAAATACTGTTTGGTTCTTTAGTGATAAATTTAATAACAAACGTTCCCCTTAATCTTTTTATTAACAATTATCATTTTGAAACATTGCTAAATTATTTTGTTCTAATTATAGGATTAGAATTGCTAATCATAACAATAGAAGGATTATTATATTATCTAATTGATAGAAATATTAATAAAAGTATTAAATATGCAATTACGTTAAATGTAACTAGCTATTTGATAGGATTAATACTTTCTCTTTTAATTAATTTTTAAATGAAGGTGAAAAAATGAAAAAAATATTAACTATTCAAGATATTTCTTGTTATGGACAATGCTCATTAACTGTGGCACTTCCCATTCTTTCCGCATTAGAAGTTGAAACTTGTGTTTTACCAACAGCACTACTTTCGACTCATACGGGTGGTTTTACTGGCTTTACCTGTTTGGATTTAACTGAGGAAATGCTTAAAATTGAAAAACATTGGTTGAGTGAAAATATTAGTTTTGATGGTATTTATACAGGTTATATGGCATCTGCTCATCAAATTGATTATGTTAAACAAATCATAACTGATTTTAGAAAAAATGCAAAATACGTGTTAGTTGACCCCGTAATGGCTGATAATGGAAAATTATATAGTGCGTTTGATATGAATTTTGTTAAAAAAATGAAAGAATTATGCGAAATGGCAGATGTAATTGTTCCTAATTTAACAGAAGCTTGTTTTTTGTTAGATAAACCTTATATGGAATCATATACTAAGTGTGATATCGAAGAAACATTAGTAGCTTTAAGCAAACTTGGCCCTAAAATAGTTTTAATTACAGGAATAAAGTTTGAAAAAAATGAATTAGGCGTTGCAATATATGAAAAAGAAAGTAATCACTTCAGTTATTATTTTCAAAAGGAAATACCTCAAAGTTTTCATGGTACTGGTGATATCTATGCTTCATGCTTTTTCGGTAATTTAATTAATGGAGCTAGTGTTTATCTTGCGGCATCACGGGCTGTTGATTTTACGGTTGGTTCAATTAAAGCAACAATTCAAGATAAAAAAGAACACTGGTATGGTGTTCACTTTGAAAAAATGTTAAAAAAAATAAAAAAGCCATATCATGAGTGATATGACTTTTTATTGATACTTAGTGTTTTTTACGGATCATGATAATACTAGATGCAAGGACAAAGGAAAGAGCAATGATTGTTTTAATTGTGGTAGCACATTTACAAGATGAGTCATCTTTACCTGGTTCATTATTAACTTTTGTCCATAATGCAGTAAGGCTAATATCACCTAATTCTTCAAATTCAAGAGTTGAAACGATATCGCCGTTTTCATTGCACCAACCATTAAATGTATAACCTTCCTTGGTAGGGGCTAATAAATTAAATGGTTCTGATAAACCATTATAACTTGTAATGTTGTCACTATTGTTTGTGCCACCATCAAGAATGTAAGTTATTTTATAGTCAAGCATCTTTTGAATTGGTAATTTAATTCGACTATTTTCATCTAGGGAAGACTTAATATTATAAATGCAATCAAATTGAAGAGTAGAAATATCTTTGATTTGATTTTTCTTAATATTCACAATTCCCTTTTTTATATTATTTATTTTAGAAGCATCACGATCATAGATAATATTTAATATAACAATAGTGTTTTTAGGATCATCAACTTTAAAGTGAATAATATATTCAGTATCAGTTTCCTCATAAAAATATCGCGTTATAGTAGGAGTAGTCTTACCGGTTTTAAAGTACAACTCTCCTGTTTGTGACTTTAGGGAAGAATTTTTATAATTTACATCATATGTATATTTGGCAACATAAGATGTTTCGGGGCTCAAGTTATCAAAACTAATGGAATCGCCAACTAAATTTTTAGTTACACCATTAATGCTAACAGTAGCATTAGAAATAGAAGTGTTAGAACCTTTAATATAAGAAAAATCAACAGATGTATCACTAATTTCAGTAGTTTTTAAAGTTAAATCAGGAACAACAACAAGTAATGCGTTAGAGTCTCCACGTTCATTACCATCAGAAGGCGAGTTATAAACATCAAATTCACCATATTTGTTACGAGTAATTACCGTAGTAGAACCACCACCATCAAGGTTGTAGCCTTCTACACAATCATAATATAATAAGGTAGCACTAAGTTCAGCATAACTCATTCCATACATATCACTTTCAAATTGGCGGCCATCAACGGTCATTAAGACAATACTACCATCTTGTTTGATGCCTACAACAGTACGGGGATGACGGTCTTCAAGGCCTTCAGTTAAAGTGACTTCACCATTAGATAATAATTGGACACCTGCTCCAGTGATGTTATCACATTCAGCATAATCACCAACAATATTTTGTTGAACGCGGATCATCGAACCTGAAAGTAAATATTTTTGTACTTCATCATCAGCAGTTTGAATTGCAAATTGACCTACTCGAAGAGTTTTATCTTCAGTCGCAGGGCTGACATAACCCTTACCATAAATTTGAGTTTTAGACATCGCAAGACAACGTACAGGAGTTAAAGCAAGATATGAATTTTGAGTTGGAACTGTAATTTCAATAGTATTACGAGTAGTAGTAGTTGCTCCTTCAGCAACTTCAATTTCTTCCATTACATAATAACTAAACCATACAGCTATTTCATTATCAGTAGGGGCTTCATTTGTTTTATCAACTGTAAATTCTTTAACTACTTCGTTATTTTCATTAAGAATTTGTAACTTTAAATCAGAAACCTCAATTTCTTTTCCACCAACTAGAGGGTAACTTCCTCCATCATTTTTAAAGCCAACATTTGTGGTTGCTCCATAAGGACGATATACTTCACCGTTACTTACGGCATAACCACTTCCTTGATAAGGAAGAGCACCTTTTGCCTGAATATCAAAGAAATCACCATTAACTCCAGCAATTACTTTCCATCCAGGATTATGTAATTCAAAGTTTTCCGCAAGAGTTCTTACAGTTTGAAGGGACCAACCACTAGCATTCATATAAGTCCAGTTAACAATACGGACACTTTCATTACTAGAAACAGTTACAACATTTACTTGTTGACCAACTAAAGTATTTGCGGGTCCACAACTAGCATAATTATTTAATCTTGAAGCACTACTAACCCCTAAATCCCTAATATGAGTAACCCCATACCCTAAATCTTGAGTAACAGTATTACTTGTGGCTTTATACGTTGCACCAGCAACAGAAACAGTATCTTTATTTGCATCATATGCTTTTACTGGATGAGGACCAACTAAAAATAAAGCTAAAATGCATAAAGTACTAAGAATGAAAATAAATTTTTTCTTCATTATATTCCTCCTCGTATCATTCTTTATTTCTATTATATCATATTTTAATTAAAAAGGCAAAAAATAAATATATTTATAGAGGCTGTG
>CAVJDT010000044.1:0-14859 GCA_963648435.1 Bacillota bacterium | reverse complement strand
GTAATACTATGAAAAAGAATGTATCAGAATTAAAAGTAATAACAGAAACAAAAAGGATTAGTATAAAACTAATCCTATTTTTCAATAACATTAACCACCGCAACAATAAGGGGTTTACGTTCTGTTTTTTGATAAATAAACTGACTAAGTCCAACTCCAATTTGACGTTCAATGTATTTTATATTAATATTTTTATAAGCATTTAATGAAGTTATAAAAATATCATTTGCTTTTTGTTTAATGGTATCATTAAAGTTATTAGCAAGAGCTGGATCCATAAATCCTCTTGTAACAATTTTAGTTGGATAAATCAATTTTTTATCTTTATTGATTGAGAAAGTAATAGTAATAAGTCCACCATCACTCATTCTCTTTCTTTCTTTTAAAATATTACTATCAACGTCACTAAGAGATGCATCAAGGTAAACATCAGATGCTTGAATTTCACCTTTAAGCACACGTGCACTTTTAGATGAAATAGCTAAAGCATCACCCTGCTCTAAAACAAAACAATTTTCTTTAGGAATCCCCATTGATATTGCAATATTTGCATGTTTTTTAAGCATTGAATATTCACCATGAGCTGGCATAAAGTATTTAGGATTCATAAAAGTTAACATTAAACGAATTTCATTTTGTGATGCATGTCCAGTAGTATGAGTGTCAGTTAATGGACTATTTTTAATAACATGAGCCCCCGCATGTACAAGCTTATTAATATTACGATTAATAAATTGTTCATTACCAGGAATTGGTTTACTAGAAAATATAACTGTATCGTTTGGCAATAATTTAATTTGCTTGTGAGTTCCATTAGCAATCTTTGATAGGGCCGCAAGTGGTTCACCTTGGGAACCAGTACAAAGAATCGTAACACGATCATTTTCTAATTTCTTTAAATCACGTCCAAAGTGAATTCTAGATCTAGGAACATTTATATATTTTAGTTTTGTTGCAACTTCAATTGTTTTTTCCATACTATGTCCAAAAACAATAATATCACGATTACTATTAATACTTGCTTCAAGAATTTGTTGAACACGATAAACATTTGAGGCGAAAGTAGCCACAATAATTCGACCTTCTATTTGTGAGAATAAATTATTCAAGGTTTCCCCAATCTTACGCTCACTGGCTGAAAATTGCGATATATTTGCATTTGTACTGTCAGCCATCAAACATAGTACACCTTCCTTGCCAAGTTTGGTCATCTTATAATAATCTGATTTTTCGCCAATAGGACTAAAGTCAAATTTAAAATCACCAGTATTAACAATATAACCAAGTCTCGTTTTAATGGCAATACCATAAGAATCAGGAATACTATGATTAGTTCTAAAGAATGTTACAGAAAAACTTTTAAAAGTAAGCTCAGTATCATCAAGAAATGGTTGAAGATTGTATGATATGTTTGGAAACTCTTGCATTTTATTTCTAATCAAACCAAGTGCAATCCCATTTGCATATATCACAGGAATTTTGACTTTTTGTAGTAAGAATGGTAATGCTCCAATATGGTCTTCATGTCCATGAGTGATAAGAAGAGCAACAATTTTTTTCTCATTTTTAATTAAATGTGTAAAATCAGGTATAATGTAATTAACTCCATTTGAACCATCATCCGCAAACAAAATACCCGCATCCATTATAATAATTTCATCTTTAGTTTCAACGACATACATGTTCATTCCAACTACACCCAGTCCCCCTAGTGAATATATTTTAATATCATTAGAAGGGTAGTATTTTTTCTTTGATTGTGTTTTGTTCATAAGTTCCTCCTTTCTTAAATATTTTACTTAAGTATTATACCAAAAATTTAAAGAAAAAGCAAATAAAAATAATGTAAAGCTTAACCTAAAAATCATAATTTAATGTATAATATAAATAACGTATAATAAGTAGAGGATAAAAAATGAACAATAAGATAGCTATATTTTTAGATATTGATGGTACTTTATATGATAGTACGATTAAAGGTTTAAGACCTAAAACAATTGAAGTATTAGAAGAATTAAGTAAAAGTGATAACTATGATTTATTTATCGCAACGGGAAGAACCGTAAATACAATCGTATGTTTAGATCCATACAAAAAGTTTTTTAAAGGTTTTGTTCTTGCTAATGGTCAAAACATTATAGTTGATAATAAAACCATATATAATAGTGGTATTGATTATCATGAAGTTAATAACTTTGTTCAATATGCAACAGAGCACAACTACTGTGTAATGATGCTTACTACTGATCAAGTCTATATTAATATATTAGATGAAACAACAATTGCCAATTTTAGAAAATATGTAAATTTACATATTGATTTTACCAAAAAACTAGTATATGATGAAAATGATATAATCAATCAAATGTGGATTTTTGTATCAAGTAATACAATTGATAAAATTGCTCCACTTTTTCCTAAGCTAGAAATTATTAAATGGGGAAGTTTTGGAGCTGATGTTATTCCAGGCAATACTTCTAAAGGTGATGGAGTGGAAATGGTAATTAAACACTTAGGCTACAAACTAGAAAACACCTATGCGATTGGTGATTCAGATAATGATACAGTTATGTTTGAAAAGGTTGGTACATCCATTTGTATGGGTAACGGTACCAATGCGGCCAAGTTAAGTGCGAAAATTATAGGTGAAGACCTTGCCAATGATGGACTTGAAAAAAGCATTAGAAAATATATAATAAAAGAACAAAGATAATTACTAACTTTGTTCTTCTTTATTATTCTTAAATACAATTGGAGTTGAATTTTTAGGTACATAAAAAGGATTATCCTTGTTTATATGATCAACAAATAAAACCCCATTTAAATGATCATATTCATGATTAAAGACAACTGCAGGATAACCATGAAGTCGAAGTTTGACTTTTATAAGTTTTCCTTTATCATATAAATATGTTTCAATACTAATTCTTTTAGGTCGATGAACATAACCTTCAACTTCACGATCAACTGATAAACAGCCTTCACCACAATCAAGGTAAGTTAGTTCTTCAGAATAACTAATAATCCTTGGGTTAATCATTGGATAAAAATGTTCATTACCATTTTCATCAAAACAATACATAACAAGCATTTTAAGGTTTTTTCCAAGTTGTGGTGCCGCAAGTCCAACCGCAGGTCTTAAATTATATTTTTCAGCCATTTTAGGATTAATAGAATTAAATATATATTCAATCATTTCCTCAATTGTTTTTTGATTTTCAGCATTTAAAGGAAGTTCAACATCAGTAGAACGTTTATATAGAAGAGGATTTCCTTCCCTAATAATATTATCCATTGTAAGCATATAATCACCATCTTTTCTCTTTTACAATTATACTAAAAGATGAAAAAAAATACAAGCAAAAAGAAAACTGCTGAATGTTCAGCAGTCTTAGAGTAATTAAATTACCAACGAGCAGTACCAATAATGACTAATAAGATAAATAATACAAGAATTAAAGCATAGCCATAACCGCCACCACAACCGGTGTTACAGCACCCTGTATTAGCAGGTTGACAACAGTTAAATCCATAGTTAGGTTGATACATAATTTCCCCTCCTTTTATCTACTCTATATTATGTTTGAAAACTTAAATGTGAGTATGCGATAACCCAAATCTTAAATAACATATCATTTTATTATTTTAAGAATTTATGATACAATGTAATGGGTGAATTAGAATGAAACAAAAACATGAACAAGAATTAGCAATGAATATTGATTATGATTTATTTACAACAGAAGAAATAGTAAAGATGTTTAATTTCTATTCTTTAATGGAAAGAACAAAACATCAAAATATTAAAAGTGAAATAATTTTAGAAAGCTATCATGAATATAAAAATATCATTAATAACATTTCATTAGAAAAAAAGTATGATCAAAACTTTTTCAAAATAACAGGTATTTCTATTTACCAAACCATTAAAAGATTAGAAAATTAAAACTAATAAGAATTGTTATCATTGCCTCTAATACCTAAATAATTTTCTAGACGGCTTACTCGTTTTAACATTTCATTATTTAAACGCTTTAATTCATTAATTTCAGTTTGAAGTCTACTCATATCATAATTGTTAGGAGCTACTTCCTGATAATTGTACATATATCCAGGTACACCACTTGCTTGCATATAGGGGTTTGGCATAGGGTTATTATAGCGTTCTTCTTTTTTCTTAAAAAACATGTTTTCCCTCCTCTCAGTTTATAATATGAAAATAATATTATTTTGTCACCAAAATTAGATGAATGTAATAAATTATAGTAGGGGTGATTATATGGCAAGTAGAATGAACGAATTTAGAGAGTTTGTATCCAAACATCCACTCGTACGAAATGAAGTATTAAATGGTAAAAAGACCTGGCAAGCAATCTATGAAGATTGGGTAATTTTAGGTGAAACAGATAGCTCATGGAAACAATATGAAAAAAAAGAAAGTACTACAGATAATAAAAAGATAGAAGATTTATTATCATCAGATAATATAAAAAACATATGGGGCTATGTAAAAAAAATTAACCCTGATTCTATCAGTAAAACCCTAAATACCGTCCAAAAGGTTTTACAAATAACCCAAAGCTTTGGTGGTAAAGCCACAACAGGTTTATATAATGCAAATTACAACAGTTGGTGGGACTAGTGAATCAAGAAGTATTAAGTAAACTTTATCAAAATGATTTATATTTAACATATCTTAGATATCATCCTAAATGGTATGTTATTCTTAATGAGCATCCTGAAGCTTATAATGATTTTGAAAAAGAAGTAAAAGTTAATTTAAAACTTACAACCTATGATAAAATAGATAATTTACGAAAACAAGTAGATTTCATTAATGGTATAGTCAAATATTTAAATACATAATAAATAGTTCTAGAAATATCCTCACAAATAATTTTACTGTCAAGTCATTATACTTGACAGAATATGAACAATGTGGTATAATCTTTAAGGATTTAATATTAACAATAGGAGGATAATAATATGTCTGTAAAAATAAGATCACAAAGATTTGGTAGTAAGAAAAAACCATTTTATCGTATCGTTGTAACTGATTCAAGAAACCCACGTGATGGTCGTTTCATTGAAATCGTTGGTACTTATAATCCATTAACAAATCCAGCAACTGTTAAATTCAATGAAGAAAAAGTTTTAACTTGGCTAAATAATGGTGCAAAACCTACTGATACAGTAAAATCTTTATTATCAAAAGAAGGCATTATTGCTAAATTTGCAAGCAAAGAAACTTCTGAAAAATAGGTGAAAGTTATGGCTGAAATTAATTACGAAACTTTAGTTGGAGGATTAGTTAAGCCACTTGTAACTCGCCCATCAGAAGTAATTGTTTCAACGGAAGCAGTTAGTGAAAAAGAAATTGCTGTTACAGTTAAGGTTCATCCTAATGACCTTGGAAGAGTAATTGGCAAACATGGTCGGGTAGCAAGTGCCATAAGGACTTTAACCCATGCCGCTGCAACCCGTAATGAACAACTTGTTACGGTTGAATTTACAAGCATTGAATAAGAATTATCTGGGTAACCAGATAATTTTTTAAATAAAAAGGGGGTAAAAAAATGAATATAATTAAAAATAAAACATATAGTGAAGAACGTGCATTATATAATCAAAAAGATGTTGAATTAATTAATTGTCGCTTTGAAGGCGAAGAAGATGGTGAATCAGCCTTAAAAGAAAGTGAAAACATAATAATTAATGATTGTTATATGGATCTTCGTTATCCATTTTGGCATGATACAAACATCCTAATAAAAGATTCAAAAATGACAATTAACTCAAGAGCACCACTATGGTACAGTAAAAACATCAATATTAAAAATACTACCATAGAAAGTGTTAAAGCCTTAAGAGAATGTAGTAATATTGAAATTGTCGATTCTAATATTAATTCACCAGAATTTAGTTGGCGTAATAATATGATTGATGTTAAAACCTCTAGTATAGCAGGAGAATATGCATTTTTTGAAAGTTCTAATATAACAATTGAAAATGTTAATTTTAGTGGTAAATATTCATTTCAATATGTTAATAATTTAATAATTAAAGATAGTATTCTTGATACAAAAGATGCCTTTTGGCACGCTAAAAACGTTGAAGTCTACGATTCAACCATTAATGGTGAATACTTAGCTTGGTATGCTCAAAATATCAAATTTGTACGGTGCCATATAAAAGGTACACAACCTATTTGTTATAGTACTAGAATAGAATTAATAGACTGTATTATGGATGATGCTGATCTTGCATTTGAGTATAGTGAAGTTAACGCTAATATTAGTAGTAAAGTAATTTCAATTAAAAATCCTCTAAAGGGTAAAATCATTGTAAATGATGTCGGTGAAATCATTAAAGAAAATGATAAGTATGGTGGAAACGCTGAAATAATAATTAAGAATAAAAATTAATTTATAAGATATTTATATAGAAATTATTACTAGTTTTATAATGTAATATCTAAAATTAAAAATATCTTATTCTTAATAAAACACATGACTCATTCGATATATTCCTTTTTCTTGCAAAAATATGCAAAATAAGATATAATATCTACTAATATATAAACATATATTTATATGAAAGAATGGGTGATTATTATGAATATGTCATCGCTAGAAAATGTTGATAGATTAAGATATACTTTATCAATTATCATTTACTGGATGAATAAAAAAGCTAATGCTAGAAAAAAACAAATTAGCAAGCCTACTATTTCACACCACTTAAGAGCATTAAAAGATGCAAAAATTGCTAAAGCTTTAAAGAAAGGAAAAGAAGTTTTCGATAGTCTTAATAACGATATGGCTACAAAGTTACTTGAATCAAATCTCATAAAACTTCCTATAGGTGAATGATAATGGCTGGAACAATTAAAAATTATCAAATGTCAAAAATTAATTACAAAAATAATCGACGCATTATTCATGAAATTAAGAAAATAAAGTATGTTGCTAGTGCAACAATTGATGTAGAAAAAGATATTCTAAGAATAGAATATAAATATGGTGATAAAGAAAGAAACTTAGATAATAAGATTAAAAAAGTAGAAGATGAAATTTTAAAAGCAATTTTAAAGTATGAAAAAAAAGCAACCCTTGACTTAATTGTTAATAAAAAAGTATATCGGGCAGTACTTTATCTAAATGGTTTAGATTGTGCACATTGTGCAACTAAAATAGAAACTATTGCTAAAAAGACTTTGAATTATGAAAAACTATTAGTCGACTATACAAGCTTTCGTTTTATTATTGAAAGTGCTGATGAAGAACAGATGAATAATATTGTTGAATTAGTAACAGAAATTGCCCATAAAGTTGATGATAGAATTATTGTTACTAAGAAAGAAACAGAAGCTGGTAAAAATAAAGGTGAAATTATTCCAGAAAAAAGATATAAATATACTTTTAGAAAAGTTGCATTTACAGTTGGTATTTTTTGCTTTATTTTTTCATTTTTAGTTTTAATTAAATTTAACTTTCAAGATTGGAAATTAATTTTTTCTCATGATGATGACGGAAAAATAGGTAATGATGCATATCATATAGTCCACGTTATACTTTTAATTTTAACATATGTATTAATTGGATATCCAGTTATTATAAGATTTATCAAGAATGTAATTAAAAGACAATTTTTTGATGAAAATTCACTAATGACTATTGCAAGTATAGGAGCAATTATTACAGGACATTATGTTGAAGCTATTATGGTTATGGCACTTTTCCAAATAGGAGAAGCCCTCCAACATTACGCTGTAAATATGAGTAGAAAGTCAATTGAAGAGTTATTAAAAATTGATATAAAAATAGCTAAATTAAAGAAGAATGATGAAATTTTAGAAATTGATGTAGATAGTATTTTGCCAGATGATATTATCGTTGTAAATAAAGGAGAAATGATTCCCCTTGATGGAATTTTACTAGATGCTCATGCCACAATTGATACGAAAAATTTAACTGGAGAAGCCCTATTACGAGAAATAAACAAAGATGAAGAGATAATGGCTGGAAGTGTCAATATGGGAGCGATGATTGAAATCAAAGTTATTAGACCATATTCACAATCAATGATAACTAAAATCATTGATATGGTAGAAAACGCCTCAACCTCTAAAGCAAAATCCGAAACCTTTATTACTAAATTTTCTAAATACTATACACCGATTTTACTAATTCTCGCGGTAACATCGGGAGTTGGTGGTTTTATCACCCAATTACTCCTTCAAAATTATAATACTACAGTATGGGGACTCGCGGTTGAATGGATTTATCGTGCGATGGTATTTTTAGTAATTTCTTGTCCTTGTGCTTTAGTAATATCAATTCCTTTAAGTTTCTTTTTAGGAATTGGAGTATCAAGTAAAAATGGTATCCTTATTAAAGGTAGTAATTATTTAGAAGCTTTAAATAATGTTGAAAACATTGTTTTTGATAAAACAGGTACCTTAACAAAAGGTGAATTTAAAATTACAGATGTAGTACCATCAAGTGATGCAATATCTAAAGATGAAATTATCAATGCTTTAATTTATACAGAGTTTTATTCTACTCATCCAATTGGCGTCTCAATTGTTGATGATTATGGAAGAGAAAATGTTTATTCAGAAATAATAAGTGATTTCTCCGGCTTACAAGGTGGAGCTAAAGCAACCATTAATGGCAAAAAAATAATAGTTGGAAATTATCGCTTAATGCAAAACAATAAAATTGATGTGCCTATGATTGAGGCATGTGGACTTGTTCTTTATATTATTAAAGAAAAAATATATTTAGGATATGTTATTATTGGCGATGTAATTAGAGAAGAAGCAGCTCCAGCCATTGCCAAATTACGCCACCAAGGAGTTGACAAATTCTATATTTTAACAGGTGACTCCAAAGGGATTGCGGAAAACGTAGCTAAAACACTTGGTATCGATATTGTATATTCAGAACTTTTACCAAATGAAAAAGTTGAAAAATTACAAGAAATAAGAGATAGTGCCAAAAGTGGTAAAACAGTCTTCGTAGGAGATGGAATGAATGATGCCCCTGCTATTGCAAGTAGTGATGTTGGTATTGCGATGGGTTCAACAGGCAGTGATGCCGCAATCGCTATTTCCGATGTTGTTATTATGAGTGATGATTTAAATAAATTACCACAAGCCATTAAAGTAGCGAAAAAAACAAAATTAAAGGTTTATGAAAATATTATAATTTCACTAGTTATAAAAGTGTTAGTAATGATTCTTGCAATTATTCCAACAAAACCCGTTCCTCTTTGGCTTGCCATTTTATCAGATGTTGGTGTTTCCCTTCTTGCCATATTTAATTCAATGTTAATTATGTTTGATTATCATTTTAAGTCGAAGAAAAAGGAGAATCAAAATGAATAAAATTATGATAGGAGAAATAACAGGAACATTTGGAATTAAAGGTGAATTAAAAGTTTATAGTGAGAGTGATTTTATTGAATATCGCTTTCGAAAAGGAACCAAAGTGATGTTTAGTAATAATGTTATCCATACAATTAGTTCATCAAGAATTCATAAAGGTAATGTTTTAATTACAATTGATAACTTAGATAACATTAATCAAGTAATAGATAATGTAGGGATGAAAATATATGCCGATGAAGAAGATATACCTCCCTTAAAAGAAAATGAATATTATATTGACCACTTAGTTAATCTAGTTGTTTATAATACTTTCAATGAAAAACTAGGAACTGTAACTGATGTTATTGAAATACCAAGTGGTTATATTTTAGAAATAATTGATGATAATGATAAAAGATTTTTAGTACCTTTCGTTGATGCTTTCGTAAAAGAAATAACCAATGAAAAAATAGTAATAGAAGAAATAGAGGGAATAAGATGATTAAATTTGATATATTAACCCTTTTCCCAGAAATGATTACAGGAATATTAGGAAGTTCAATTCTCAAAAGAGCAATTGAAAACAAACTGATTGAATGTAATTTAATTAATTTTCGAGAATTTTCTGGTAATAAACATTCAACTGTAGATGATTACTCATATAGCGGTGGGGCGGGAATGCTCATTAGGGTTGATCCAATCCATAGAGCATTAGAAAGTATCAAAGATTACAAAAAAGCAAAAGTAATTCTTACTTCACCAAGTGGTAAAACATTTAATCAAGCTAAAGCCTTTGAACTTTCAAAAGAAGAACACATTATTATAATATGTGGCCATTATGAAGGCATCGATGCAAGAGTTTTAGATTATGTTGATGAAGAAATATCCATAGGTGATTACGTATTAACTGGTGGAGAAATCCCTGCTGCCATCTTAGTTGATGCAATAAGTAGGCTAGTGCCGGGAGTTATTAGTGAAGCATCACCAGTCAATGAATCATTTAGTGAAAACTTACTAGAATATCCCCAATATACTAGACCTCAAGAATATGATGGTAAAAAAGTTCCTGAAATATTAATATCTGGTCATCATGCTAAAATAAAAAAGTGGCAACGTTACATGTCACTTAAAAAAACTTATGAAGTAAGACCAGATATTTTAGAAAAAGCTAGTCTAACTAAAGATGATCTAGCAATGTTAGAGGAAATTAAAAATGAAAACAAATAAAAGAATATTATTGATATTAATATTAGTTACTCTATGTTTTACAATGATTAGTTGTAAAAAAGTAAATGTATTTGATGATACTAAAGCAAGTGATTATATTGATGCATATTATGAATTTTTATCAGATCAAAAGCAAGGATTTGTGGCTATTGATTTAAGAAACTTAGAAAGTGAATATGCAAAAGGTCACTTAAAAGGTTTTATAAGTTATCAATATTATAAAACTAAAAAAGAAAATGAAACAGATTCTAGTTATGAAAGTAGAATGAGTGAAAACTTTAATAAATGGATGACGCTTAATTATAGTAAATCACTAACTGTATTTTTATTAGATTGTGATGAAAAAGTAGGAAACCAAGAAGCCCTCAAATTAAAAAACCAAGGTTACAAGAAAATATATATATATACTGGTGATTTCAATACATTACAAACAAATGGAATTATCGAAATAGTAAAAGGAATAGACGACTGTGGATGTTAGGAGGACAAAAATGAAGAAAAAAATATTTTATATAATTACATTATTACTAGCAATGTGTGCTATCACAGCTTGTGATTTAACCCCTAAAGGTGATGGCAACACATATAAAATTACTTATTATGTGAGCGAAAAAAAGATTGAACATGAACCAAGTTCATATATATCAGGCGAAGTAACTACACTATTACCACTTAATGAAGAAGGCTTCTTAGGTTGGTATAATAATGAAGAACTTATAGGTTCAAAAGTAGAAAAAATTAAAAAAAGTGAAACTGGCGATAAAGTATTTTACGCAAAAATTGAACAACAACTTCCCGATAATAAAGAATATAACATTATCTATAGTTTAAATGGTGGTAAACTACCCCTTGATGCACCTTCATCATATATCTCTGGTACGGGACTTAAAACTTTACCTACTCCAACTAAAGAAAGATTTGAATTTGTTGGTTGGGAATTAAAAGGTAAACTAGTTGATGCCATCAATGAAACTATGGTTGGTAATGTTACCCTTTCTGCAGTTTGGAAAGAACAAACAATTACCGAAGACTTATTAGGCGATGCTTTAAAGAAGATGATCAATTATAGCTTAGCTTATTCATTTGGTGAAAAAGGAAGTATAGAGCGCTCATATATATATTATGATAATGATGGTACAAATTTAAAAATTAGTTATATTGAAGATACCGGTACTTATTCAGTATATTTAACCACAATAGATAATATTAGATGTTTCTATATCGAAGATTATGATAGTAGTTATTATGTAGTAACTGAAGAAGATGAACTATTTGAAAATTATTATATGGCATATGTAACGTATGATTTAACAAATATTGATTCTACCATGTTTACATTACAAGATGGGGTATATAAGTTAAAAGATTCAACTAAAGTTCATGAAGTAGCTAGTCAAATATTTGGCGAATATAGTTCTGATGAATATCAAGATTTAAGTATTACTGTTAATAATGGTTACATAACTAAAATTGAAGCATTATCAAAATATACTTTTGATGAAGAAGTATATGATTATATATATTTAGAAGAATTCTCTAATTTTGGAAATGTCACAGTCACATTACCTGATTTAAATGATAATCCAGATACTATTACAATTAGTGAAGTTTACGATAAAGATGATAATACTAGTGTTATAGTAAAAGGTTACATTGGAGGTATAGTTGGTAATAATGTTTATATTCAAGATGATAAGGCTGGCGTATATATATATCTAGGTTCAACTTCAGCTCTTGATGAACAAGCAACCTTAGGTAAAGAAATCTTAGTTTCAGGTACTAAAACAACTTTCCGTGGTTTAGTAGAAATTCAAGATGTTACTTCACTTGATTATACAGGTGATGAACAAGAAATTTCACCAACAGTTTTACCAAATTTAAGTGAAGAAATCCTAGAAAGTAATATTTCACAATTAGTAAGTTTTACTAATATGAAAATTGTAAGTCTTCCATCTAGTTATTCATTAAGTAACAAAGATCATAGTATCAAAATTAGTGATGGAACTAATGAATCAACTTTATTTATATCTAAGTATGTTGATAGTGCTTACAAAAAAGTTTTCTTTGAAATATTAAAAACTTTATCTGTAGGTGATAACATCAATGTAAGTAACGCAGTAATAAGTTGTTATAACTCATATCAAGTTGCCCTAACCAATTTCTCAAGTATTACAACTGAAGAAGTAGAAGTAGTAGAAACAAGCATCAAGGTTAATAAAACAACCATAAAAGCATTACCTGGTACTGCCTTTAATGACATCACTAAAGACCTCATCGTTTCACTAGTTTATAGTAATAATACAACTAAAGTTATTTCAACAAGTGAATGTACTTTTATCCATGATTATAATGCTAATGTTATTGGTGCTTATGAAGTAATAGTAAAATACAATGATTTTACAGTTAAATTTATAATTAATGTGACAAATGAAGAAAGTAAACCATTTAAAGCATCAGATGATACCGAAGTATTAAAAGATGTTATTAAAGAAATGGGTTATGATAAAGATACTAAAACAACATATGGTGTAAATCGAGGATTACCTTCAATTGGTAGTCCTAAGGTACTTGTAATTCCTGTTGAATTTACGGATGCTTCGGCTCCCGCTAATATGGTAGAAACAATTAAAACTGCTTTTTTTGGAACAAGTGAAGAAACAGGATGGGAAAGCTTAACTTCATATTATCAGAAAGCTTCATTCGGTAAATTAAACATTTCCGGTGATGTATTACCAGTTTACAGTACTGGTAAAAAATCTAGTTACTATGATGGTATTGAAAATGGTGATTATGAAATCATTAAAGCTGCTCTTACATATTATGATTCAACGATTGATTATAGTAAATATGACTCTGATGGTGATGGCTACATTGATGCAATCTATTTAGTTTATACATGTGAAATTAATCGAACTGATGATGACTCAATGTGGTGGGCATACACTTATGAATATTTTACAGATGATGTTGAATACTATGATAATGTTGAAGCTGATTTCTATCTACTTGCGGGGTACGATTTCTTATTTGAAACTTTCGCAAGTGGTAAAAGCGTAAAATATAATCTTGAAACATTTATTCATGAAACTGGTCACTTACTTGGTTTAGATGACTATTATGATACCGATTCATCAAAAGGACCAAATGGAGGCCTTGGTGGCGGTGATATGATGGATTATAATGTTGGTGATCACAATGCCTTTTCAAAAGCAATTCTTGGTTGGATTCAACCATTAATTATGGGAGAAGATAGTGCAACCATTACGTTAAAATCATTTGGTTCAAGTGGTGATGCCCTAATTATTCCTAAAAATTGGAATGGTACATATTTCGATGAATATTACATTGTTGATTTCTATACACCTGATGGTTTAAATGAAGTAGAAGCAGGATACTCTGGATTATTTAGTAGTAGCGGAATTAGAATTTATCATATAGATGCCACTAAAAATGACCCTAGTGAAGTTTGGAGTGTTTGGGATGTTTACAAATATAATAATAGTACAACCAACCACAAACTAATTTCCTTAGTTGAAGCAGATGGCGGTAATCACATTAATAAAGATGAACTTTCAAGCAATAGTGATTTATTTAAAGTAAATGATGTTTTCAAAAACGTTAAATGGTATGATGGTACATCAGCAAACTTTGAATTAAAAGTAATCAGCATAAACAGTGAAGAAGCAGTAATTGAAGTAACAATGAAATAAAATTAGCTAAAATAAAACGTTGGTAGAACTTGCTATCAACGTTTTATTTGAGTATGGCTAACAGAAACATAATTAATTAAAATATATTATGAATATATTGAATATGATGAGAAAAAAATTATCGAGTCATAAATAGAAAAAATCCCCAAAAAGGACATTTTAGATTAAATGGAGTTGGCGAAAATAATACAAAATAACTTATATTTTGTTTTAATTTTTAATCTTAAAATTCTCAAGTCAAATTGATCTAAATTTAATATTTAATTAGATGGTTTGGTAATTTTCATTTGTTTTTGGTGCAGCATAGCTTTGCTATTTATAATCAACAATACACTTTGCTATTTATAATCAACAATACACTTGCAAAAAAAGATAAAGTATGCTAAAGTAACTTGCAAATTTAAAATCCAAAATGGTATAAAAAAAAGCACCAAAGCATTATGCCTTGATGCGTACATTTGTTATTTGTGCTTTAAACCCATATTTCCATGGGTGACATTTTGGAGAACATTAAATTTCTACATTACTTTATTTATTATCAAAAAATAT
>CAVJDT010000043.1:0-15044 GCA_963648435.1 Bacillota bacterium | reverse complement strand
GCAGTCTCTTAGATAATACTAAAAAACTGCGGGTAGTGCTGTAAATAAGGGTGCGAGTAGTGTTATATTTGATATAATAAAGTTTTATCAGTTTAAGGAATATTTGCAAATTATATACTCTTGTTTGTTATAAAATGAAATTTCCTTAGAAATAAAAAACCTAGCGTTCTATGAACCTAGATTTTCTAATGATTATATAAAGTTGTTGAGGGTCAAGATATATCTTTAAAGAAGTTTTTTTATTCATCTGTATAATCATCTATTGCGTCTGTTTCTTCTTCATTATCTATTGTTTCATCATTATGCACTTTATTTTCAGGCATTATATAATATAAGATCATACCAATTATAAATGTTACCGCAACCGGGGTTGTGCAAATGATTTCAACTAACTTACAGTTATCTGGTAATTTGTTAAAAATATCAGGCATTAAAGTTAATCCCATACTAATGGTTACGGCTATAGATACTATTATATTATTTTTTGTATTGAAACCACAATCTGCTACCATCTTAATTCCTGTATATATGATTGAGCCAAAAGTCATGATCATACAACCGCCTAAAGTTGCTTGTGGTATTGTGTTTAAGATAGCACTAAGAGGAGGAAAGAAACTAATAATAATTAAAAATATTGCCCCTAATAGTAAGCTATATCTATTGGTTATGCCTGTCATATTGGTAATTCCAACATTTTGAGAATAACTTGTAAGAGGCATACAGCCGAAACATCCACCAATTGAACTCATGATACCATTACATATAATACCGCCTGCTACTTCATTAGTTAATGCTTGGCGATTAAAATTATGCATTGTTATCGCTGTTGCATTACCAATTGTTTCTGTTGCGGAAATGATATAAATTATTATAAATACGATAATAGCTTCTAATTTAAACTCTATTTTTGAAAAATTAGTAAATCGTGGAATATCTACTACTCTAACATTATCTAAAGCAGAAAAATCAATAATTCCAAAACATGAGGCCGCAAGATATCCTACAACTAATGCAATTAATATGGCAAAAGTCTTTAATTTTCCCTTAAAGCCTACTGTAAAAATTAAACTAACAATTAAGGTTATACTACCAACTATAATATTTTGATAACTTCCAAAATCAGGGCTACTACTTCCACCACCAAAAGCATCTATACCTACTGTTATTAACGAAATACCAAGAACTAGTACTACTAATGAACTAACAATAGGAGGAATTAATTTTATCCAATATTTCGTAAAAAAGCCAAGTATCGCAACTACTAACCCACCTACAATGAATGCTCCTATCGCTGCTCCATAGCCATAAGCTGTTCCTATATATACTGTTGCTGATAAAAAGGTAAAACCTGTACCCACAATAAGTGGAAGTTTTGAGCCTACTTTCCATATTGGAAATAATTGAATTATTGTCGCAATACCACTAATAGATAGTGCATTTTGGACTACCGTTCTAACAATTTCTGGATCGTTATTAATTTTATCATTGCATAATACCAATAAAATGGGAGTGACATTGGAAACAAACATTGCTAGTATGTGTTGTAAACCATATGGAAAAGTTTCAATTACATTTACATATCCATCAAGTTTTGTTAAATTTTCTTTGTTTGTTTTTTCCACAAAGAGTGATTTTAATATTCTTAATATTTTATTCATTCTACACCTACTTATTTGTTATTGATTCGGTTGTTACATTAATTTGAAGTTTCTTTAATACTTTTTCATCTTCATAATTAAGCATAACCGTTGAATGTGCTTCAGTGTTTTTTAGTAATGGTAACATACTTAAAGTTTCTTCTACAATTGCATTTGTGGTTGCATTAATTGATAAGGCTGTTAAAACATCTTCCGCATTTAATCTTGTATTGTCTTCTTTATATATATTTTCTTTTAATTTGCAAATTGGTTCAATAATATTAGGTGAAAGAAGTTTTAACTGATCTTTTACACCTGCTAAATACTTAATACTATTAAGAATTGCAGCTGATGCGGCAGTTAAAAGCTTACTTTGTTTACCTATTATAATAGTTCCATCTTTTAATTCTAAGGCAAAAGCTGGTACTTTCTTTTCTTTTTCTTTATTAAGTGCTGCTTCAACTGTTTTTCTTTCATTAATGTTTGTTGAAAGTTGAGCCATAATTAGATTTATTTTTTCAACTTCTTGGTCTGTAGCTTTACCTAGTCTGACTTTGCATTTTGTTTCATAGTATCTTCTTATTACTTCTTGTTTGCATGCTTCTGTCACTTTAGTGTCATCTACAATACAAAAACCTGCCATATTTACCCCCATATCAGTTGGTGAATAATATGGAGTTTCACCATATATTTTTTTAAATAATGCTTCAAGTATAGGATATACTTCAACATCACGATTATAGTTGACAGCTAAAGTTCCATATTTATTTAAATGAAATGGGTCAATCATATTAACATCATTTAAATCTACGGTTGCGGCTTCATATGCTAAATTAACTGGATGTTTTAGTGGTAAGTTCCATACTGGAAACGTTTCATATTTTGCATAGCCTGCATGTATTCCTCTTTTATTTTCATGATATAGTTGTGATAAGCATGTTGCCATTTTACCACTACCTGGTCCAGGTGCTGTTACAACTATTAAAGAACGCGTTGTTTTAATATAATCATTTTTACCAAATCCTTCATCACTTACTATTTTTTCAGTGTTAAATGGATATCCTTCAATTGGATAATGAAAGAATACTGGTACTCCTAAATATTTTAACTTACGCTTAAATATTTCCACTCCTGGTTGTTTTGCATATTTTGTAACAACAACACTACCTACATAAAGTTCCATTTTTCTAAATGATTCAATCATTCTGAAAACTTCATCTTCATATGAAATACCATTGTCACCACGCATTTTAGAAATTTGAATATCATTAGCATTGATGCATATAACAATTTCGACTTTATCGCGTAACCCAAACAACATTTGCACTTTTGAGTCTATTTCAAATCCAGGCAACACTCTTGATGCATGATAATCATCAAATATTTTACCACCAAATTCAAGATATAATTTATCATTAAATTTTGTTATTCTTTCTGATATTTTTTCTGCTTGTAATTTTAAATATTTATTATTATCAAATGCATTCATAGTTTTCATCTCCTTTAATATTGATTATTATACCACAAAATGGAAAGTAGCGTTAATAATTAAATCATTAAATTGTTGTAATTATGACAAAAACACTCTAAAGATTTAAACTTTAGGGTGTTTGTCTCTTTATTTAGATGGATCTGGGATATAAATTGTTGTGGAATCACCACCAACTACGGTTGGTAATTTACCATCCCATACTCTTAAGTATTCAATGTATTTTAGGTAATCACTAATAACTTTAATTTCTGCACTTGTTTTTCCTGTCATATCTATGTTACCATCTTCATCAATAGTAAACCCTAGCATTCTTGCGATTTCTATTGATTTAATTTTTATTTCTTCAGCTTGAGCGTTAGCTACTTCAATTTGAGCTTGCGCATCACCTTTAGCTTTTTCAATTTCGGCTTCAGCTTTCTTTTTCGCAACTTCTAGTTCTTGTTCAGCCTTAATAATGGCAGTTGCTTTATCATATTCGGCTTGAAGTTTTTGTTGTTCAGCTATCATTTTTTGTTCAACCGCATTCTCAAATGCTTCGTTAAATGATAAATCTTCTACTACTACCATTGTTAAATCAATATAGTAATTTTGAACAGCTTTACGCATTTCTTCTTCTACATTATTAGATAGTGAAGATCTTGTTTCAATAATAACCATTGCTGAAGAACGTGATAATACCACTTTAGCTTTCTCTAAAGCTATACTAATGATTCTTTCTTTTAATACTTCTAAACTACCATACACTTTATTAATCTCTAATAATTTATCTGGTTGAATTTTAAATTGAATTGTAAGTTGTGCATCCATAGGTTGTGCATCTTGTGAATATGCTTCAAATTTTTCTTTTATCTCTTGCGTTTTTAGATCATAGTATTCAACATTATCACGTGGCCAAAATCTCCAGTGTAAACCAGCATGTATGCTTTCTTTAGCTTCACCAAAACTTTTTAAAACTACTGCTTCACCAGTTTCTACTTGATATAAACCAATTGGAAAAACTAATAAAGTAATGCCAAATATAATTGCTAAAACTGCACCAACTATAACTTGCTTTTTATTGTTTCTTCTTTTGTATGCATAGATTGTATATGCAACCGCAAGCCCCATTAATATTAAACATAAAATACATAAAACTTCTTTCATTTCTTTTTCCTACCTTTCAATTATTATTGGTTTTTCTACATTCATTCCAATGTTTCCACCCTTAACAGCTTTTATGAGTACGACATTTGAATATTCTTTATTTTTGTCATACACAAACTTTAAAGTTTTAACTTTAAAACGGTTTTTTCTTAATTCTATCATTACTTCTTCTAAACGTGATGTTAAAAATAGTAGATATAATGTGCCTTGATTTTTTAGATTTCTTCTAATTGCGGGAATTAGTTTATCTAATGTCAACTCACTCTCATGCTTGGCGAGTGCTTTATATTGGTTTACACATTTGGCATCATCTTTTGTTTTAAAATAAGGTGGATTACATACTATTACATCTACTTCTTCCCCTTTATATGTAATGATATCATCATGAATTAATTCATAATTAGTAACATTATTTATATCTAAATTTTTACGTGCAAGTTCTAAGGCTTTTTCATTAATTTCTAAACCAATTAATTTTTTGGGTTTTAATAAACTTGCATAAAGTAAGAGTGCCCCATTATTAGTCCCCATATCTAAAACCACATCTTTATGAAGAATTTCCATAAAATTACCTAATACCATTGTATCAGTATTAATTCTAAACATTTCATCATCTTGATATACTGTAATTTCAGGATGCGCTGGTAAATAATCTTTTGTAATACTCATATTAACTATGCCTTTCAAGTGGTATAACTTTACCTTTTGCTAAAGCTGCTATTAGTAAAGGAATTATTACTAATTGAATAATTATACCAGGCCAAGCATTAACAAAGGCTCCTGTGATAAATGCTTGAAAACTAAATTTCATTGTATCATCAATTAAAGTAAATATATATCTAGTTAATCCCCAACAAATTCTACCTACTAGCATTGAGACAATAAGACTAATATATATATATGCTACATTTAGACCAAAATTATTATTTTTCTTATTTAATATATTATATAATAAACCTGAAACCATTCCATATACAGCAAGTTCAATTGCCATTGCGGCTGCTACTGGATATAGTGGCGGCATTGAAAACATCAGCGACCTAAGAAGTGGTGTAGCAAGACCAACGATTAAACCATATACTGGACCACATACAAAACCACATATAATAACCGGTATATGCATGGGGCAAAGCATATTGCCTATTTCTTGAATTTGACCAGTAATAAAGGGAAGGACTAAACCTAGTGCAAGGCACAACCCCGATATACATATCTTGCAAATTATAATTTTATGTTTCATTGATTCACCAACTTTCTTGTTTATTATACTAAATCATCTAATTTTTTTCAATTAATTTACTAATGTTAGAAAAATAATAAAATATGCATTTATTAAGAAAAAATGTCTCTAAAGAACCAATGATACTTTAGAGACACCTTGTTTTTTACATTTCTTCTATATGATATATATAATCTAATGTTTTAAGAGCTGTAATAATTTCTTTATGAGTTTTATATTTTTTAAGTTCATTGCTTATAATTGATACAGAAACAGTATAAACGCTTAAGCCTGAATTAATATAAGCAGGGTTGGTTTCTATATCATCAATTTTTAATCCAAGTTCTCTTACTGTAGTTGTAAATTCTTTTAGATATGTTACATTTTTCAACTCTAAATGAATTTCAAAATGATTTGAGCGATTCTTTAAATAAATTTCAAGAACTGGAAATAATGATAAAATACACATAAAGGCAATAAAGCAAATTAACACAACTGTATAATATCCTGTACCAATTAGTAGGCCAATAATTGCTGAGCCCCATAAACCAACTGATGTAGTTAAACCTTTAATTTGATTTTTAGAACTATATAAAATAGTGTTACTACTAATTATAGCAATACCAATTATCGTTGCAGCAGATATTAACCAAAAGCCTGTTGCATTTTTTTCCATTAAAACTAAATCTAATATCATTGCAAGAGTTGAACATAATGATACTATAATAAAAGTTCTAAGTCCTGCAGCATGTCTTTTACTTGAACGTTCACATCCTATTATTGCAGCAAGAATTACAGATAATCCTATTTTTAGCAATATACTCCAAATATTATTTTCCATTGACCAAGTTCCTAAAAACTTCGCAATGGGATCTACAAAAACTTCTTTTCCCATTTTTTTACCTCCTATTCCTTTGATTAATTAAATTACCATGACGGTAGTTTGCAAGATTATATTCATCAGCAGCTTCTGTGAATGCAACTTCATCTGCATTTAACTCAAGCTCTCTTGTAGGTAATTGTTTTTGAATTTCTTTTACTCTTTCTGTTAATATTTCAACATCCGTTTTCTTAGTTCCATCTTGATTTAATTCTTGAACGGTTGTAATATCTTCAATATTATTTGAATATGACTTAGATAAATAAAGTGATAATTTGGCACAAGCTGGTCCTATTAGTTCATATAACACACTTGATGCTAAAATAATTGTTTCTAAGTCTTGTCCTTGTTCTCCGCCTAAAGTTCTTGCTCCTAGTGCCGCAAGTCCAATGGCTACACCAGCTTGAGGTATTAAGGCAAATCCTAGATAATTTCTAACTTTTTTATCTTTTTTGACAGATAAACATCCTAAATATGCACCACCATATTTACCAACAATTCTAACTATGAAATATAAAACACCAACTACAATTAACGGAACACTACCAATATTACCTGTTGATGAAACTAACGTATCAAGTTTAAAGTTTAATCCTGATCTTACAAAAAATAGTAATAGTATTGGTGGTGAAAAATAATTTAATTGTTTAAATAATTTATCATCATCTGTTGTATTAATATAAATAGTTCCCATAGCCATACAACCAAGTAATGGTGATTGATCTAAGATGGCACAAAGACCACAAAAAGTAAATATTAAGGCAATAGCAATAATTAATCTATTATCTTTGGTTCTTTTTTGGGTCATTAAAAGTTTCATAATTACACCAAAGAAAGCACCAAGTATTAATATTCCAATGTTAATGATAATTGGTATTACTACATCCTTAAAGCTAAAACTACCACTAGTTGAACCTACCGCAACTGAAATAGCAATACTATATGCTACTAAACCAACAATATCGTCAAGAGCTACTACTTGTAGTAATGTATCTACAAAATCGCCTTTAGCTCCTGTTTGCCTAATTGTCATAACAGTTGAAGCTGGAGCTGTTGCGGCTGCAAGGGCAGCAAGAACAATCGAAAATGCTAAATTTAATCTCAATACCCAAAACATTACTATAAATATTACTACTGAAGCCATAAGTGACTCAAACAAAGTAATCACAATAACTTTTCCACCATTTTTCTTTAAGACAGCAAGTTTAAAGAATTCTCCCGTACTAAAGGCAATAAAAGCAAGTGCAATATCTGATAGAAAGTCCATACCATCAATTATCTTTGTTGGTATAAGATTTAAAACATATGGACCCATCAAAATTCCTGCCAAAATATAGGCTGTAACATTTGGTAGTTTTAATTTTTTAGTAATTCTTGTCATTAAGAATCCACCAAATAACATTACCGCAACCGACATAATAATAAGTGCCACATTAGACTCTACATTCATCTTTTCAAAAACACTTACTTTTGCCATAATTCTTAATAAACTATTCATATTCTTCCCCCCTTCTTGAAATATTTTTATTCTTGTGCTATAATTATATCATCTTTTTACTATAAAGTAAAATTATTCTTTTTTAGGTAACTATAAATTATTTTTATGGAGGATCGCATGATTGATTTAAAAATTAAAACTTTACTGACTGTTGCTGAAGAAAAAAACTTTACTAAAGCAGCTGAAAAACTAAATCTTACTCAACCAGCTGTAAGTCATCAAATTAATTTACTTGAGGAGGAATTAAATACGCAAATATTCATTAGAAAAAAAGGTGATATTGTGCCAACCCAATCTGGTGAGATAATTATTAATTATGCAAAACGTATTAATGCTATGTACAATAAATTAAAAGATGAAATTACTGCTTCTAATCGTCACATTAATATTAAACTTGGGATTACCCATACAGCTGAAAGTAACCAAATAACAGAAATCATTGGTTCCTATCTAAAAGAAAATCCTGCAGTGAAAGTAACTATTATTACTGATACTACCAAAGAATTATATAAAATGGTTAATAACTATGAATTAGATTTAGCAATTGTTGATGCTAAATACAATCATGAAAACCTTGATTTTATTCCTCTTGATAGTGATTACTTAGTTTGTGTTTTAAACAACAATAATAAACTTGCAAAAAAAGATGTGATAAGTATCGATGAACTACAAAGTGAAAACTTAATACTTCGTTTGCCAAGTTCTACTACAAGAAAATTGTTTTCAGCAACTCTTGAATCAATTAATGAATCACTTGATAACTTTAATATTTGTATTGAAGTAGATAATATTGCTACTATAAAAGATTTAATAAGGAAAGATTTTGGTGTATCTGTACTTGCAAAAAGCACTTGTATGGATGAAGTTAAAAAACATAAACTTACCATTTTACCAATTGAAAATTTGAGTATGCTTCGTCAAAACTATATTATCTATAATAAAGGTTTTTCTTATCACCTTGCCGTAAAAGAACTTGCAAAAAAATATATTGATGAAACAAATAAAGTAGGTATCGAAAAAAGTCCTGAAAGCATGTAGTTTTTCAAGACTTTTTTATTTATACGGAAATTTCATTTTTATAAATATAGCATCATTTCTATTATAACCTTACTAGTTATTTACCTTATAAATAAAAAAATCTAGTATTCATATTGAACCTAGATTTTATATTATTTAATCATTAATTAGTCCGTCTTTCATTAAAAGAAGTTTTTCTTTTTGATATTCTATATCATTTTTATGTTGTGATTCAAAATTCTTTAGAAATTCATTAGTATATGCATATATCTTTTCATTAGTATTTTGAACTACATAAAAGTCATAATAATTAACATTAGTTGGCAACTCAGTTTCTGCTTCTTTTAGGTACTTTAATGCAATTACAACATCAGCGTATACTTTGTTGTATAATTCAGTAGCTGATTTTTCTATATTCAATAGAGTTGTTTCTAATACTGTGCATTCAATTGTTAAACTTGTTATTTCTTTAACTAAATCAACGTATTCATCCTTATTATTTTCTATTGATAATTTATACATTAATCTTTTTTTAGTAACTAAGTCTTTCTTTTTTTCTGTAAGGGTGATCAACATCTGTTGATAAGGAGAGTCTTCAAGAATGAAATTTTTTTCATAAATATCTTGGGCGTTTTTATATGTTTCTAAGAATGAATCATATAGTTTGTTGTATGCTTCTATTTTAAGTTGATATGAGGAGTCTAATTCATTTATGGCATTTTTGATTAATTCCTGCTCAGTTAACTGCATACTTTGTTTTTTAGTTTCTACATATAATTCTTCTAGTTTAACACTTGTAAGATTTTTAACCTCTAGCTGATATAGTTTAATTTCATTTAGTAGTTCATCATAGGTTAATGTTTCTAGTTTATCACTAGTAAGTAGTGGATTATATTTTTTAACTTCTTCCTTTAATTCATTAATTGTTAAACCATTACATACTTTAATTTCTGCTTCAACCTTATTATCGCTACAAGCATTGATTATACTTGTTTCTAATTTTTCTTGTACTTTATTTGCTATTTCATCATCTTTGCTACTTATGGTAAGGGTGATTTTATTATCCTTATTTTCCATTAAGTATTTAGTTTGTGTTTCTATTGAGACAATTTTATTAACAACATTACTAATATCTTGGCCTATTACATTTTCGCCTTCAATAATCATTTTACCTTCGTCGTTATTTCCATGGATTGATAATACTTGGTTTTTTTCATCTATAACCATCGTAATGCTGGGATTGACATCCATAGTAATCATTGCATAATATTGTTCAGTTTTGTTAACAATTGTTTTTTTATTATTAGCAAAACTAGATATAGTAACAGTAATAAGCATTAAGGTTAAGACAAATATACAAGCATACGACCATTTAAATGTAAAAATGAAAGGTTTTTTGGGAGTGATGTCATTTTCTACGTAGATACGATTACGTAAATTTTCGGTTGGATTTGTATCTACTAACTCATTTCTTAATCGTTTTTTTAGTTCACGTTCAAACTTACTCATATATTTGCCTCCTTTCTTAATGTTTCTAATCCATCATAGTAAAGTCCTTGAACTTTACCAATAGTCATTCCTGTCATTAAAGCAATATCTTTAAACTTATAATCATAAATAAATCTTAAAATCATAATGTGAATTGTATCTTCGTCTAAATAAGCATTAAATAAATCTAACATTTCCGTATGATTATTGTCATTAGCTTTATAGTTTGTTATTATCTCATCATCATGTATCACATCTTTGTGTTTGTCCCTTGTTACATAATTACAAGCAGTATTTCGTGTAATCATGCAAATCCATTCCTTCAGTTTCCCCTTATCGACATATGTATCAAGAGAATTAAGTATTTTTGTAAAAACTTCACTTACGATATCTTCGCTATCTTCCTTGTTTTTAGTATACGAATAAGCTATATGATATACGAGTTTTACGTAATCATTATATAGTTTTTGAATAGCACTTTCATCTCTTTGTTTTAACTTTTCATAAAAGTCTTTCATACTTAATTCCTTGAACCTTTCATTATATACTACTATGAATAGTTACTTATATTTTACTTTATTCTCTTATTTTGTGTTAATTGATGCTTTTAATTCTGCTTTTTTGTCAGCAAGTGCTTGATCTATTTTTGCAATATCATCAGCATGAGCTTTTTCAAATGTTTCAAAATAGTTGTCTTTAACTTCATTCATTGCTTTTTCTAGTTCACTTGCTTTATCAGTTAAGATTTGTTCTACGTCTTTAGTTAAAAGTGTTTTATCAATTGTGTTAAATAGTTCTTCAGCTTGTTTTAAGTAACTGATAACTTTATCAAATCCTTCAATGGCTTTATTACCAGCTTCAATATAAGCTTGTTCTAGTTCTTCATATTTTGCCTTTAAGTTTTCTAGATTCTTAATTTCAACTTGAAGTCTTGTATCACCTACTTCAAGTGATGCTACAAATGATTTTTGTTCAAGATATTTAACCTTTGCATCACGCATTGCAGTAAGTGCTTGTTGATATGTAGAATCAGGAGAAATTAATGCATCATATTTAACTTGTTCTACTTGATCAATTACTTCACGATAAGCAGCTACGGCATCTGCATATGAATTATAAAGAATTGTGTAAACAGAACCTAACTCTTTAATGATCTTTGTGGTTTCTTCTCTTTCAGCAAAACTGATTTCATATTCTTTAGCTTCGAAATATAATTTCTTCATTTCTTCAGAAACAAGTTGTGCTGTTTCAATACGTCCAACTTCAAGAGCCTTAATTAAGTCTTCTTCAGACATTTCAGCAACTTCTTCTTCAGTGTATGTAGAATTATTAACAACTAGCTTTCTTAACTCTTCAATGGCCATTGCATCAACTTTTTCGGCTGTTGCTTTAATACCACTATCTTCTAAGTATTTCTTAGTTGATTCTACTAACTTATCGTTTAACTTTTTTGCATAGTCAGAATCACCAGATACAGATATTTTAACACTATCTGAACCTGCTTCTACTTCGCCTTTTACAAGGTATCCAGTTTCTGTGGACACATTAACTATTAGTTTTACTGCATCTTCAACTGTTTTACCGACAATAGCTTCACCAGAAATAATAATTGCACCATCATCATTGAGTGCCGCAACAGATACTACTTTTTGATCTTCATCTACTATTAACTCAATACTTGGGTTAATGTCAACGGTAACTCTTGATGTTTCCCCTTTTTCCTCTTTTTTACATGATGTAAAACCTAGTGCACAAGAAAAAGTTAAAACAAGCACTAGTAAACCTTTAATTAATTTTTTCATAATCATTAGTCCTTTCTTAGTTTTTTATCCTTACACTATACATAACACAAAAAAAATCAATTTTATTCTAAAATTTAAATTTTTTTATTTGAAAAGTCTTTATATTAAATAACTATGCATATATTGAAAACTTTTAGTCAAGGTTTTAACATTCCTTTTTATATTTCCTTGGCCAAATCAATTTTTTTTAATTTACTTTCATATATTGAATACTTGAAAAAAAGGCATACTGCACATTGTAGCTTTATTACTACTAACAGTATACCTTTTTGTTTATTCATCTTCTTTTTTGCGAGTTAGTTTATTTAGGATAAGAATTACTAAATAAATTACAGCCATTGCAATAAAGATTGAAAGAATACCTTTCCAACTTATATCAAGGGCTTTTAAAATATTTTCTTTGACTGTAACATTACTATATATATTAAGTAAAAACATATATATACCTCCTATAATAAACCTAGGATTACGCCACCAGCAACAACTGAGGCGATTTGTCCTGCTACATTGGCACTAGCCGCATGCATTAACAAATGGTTAGTTGGATCTTCTTGAACACCAAGTTTTTGTACTACACGTGATGCCATTGGGAAAGCTGAAATACCAGCAGCACCGACCATTGGGTTGATCTTTTTCTTTGAGAAAAGATTTAAGAATTTAACAAACATTACACCACCAAATGTATCAAAGACAAAGGCAACAAGGCCTAGACCTATAATCATTAATGTTTCTGGAGTAACAAATTCTTCTGCTTTCATACTATAAGAAATTGTAATACCAAGTAGCAAAGTAATTAGATTAGAAAGAATATTACTTGCAGTATCAGATAATGAATCTAGTACACCGCATTCTCTAATTAAATTACCAAACATTAAAAATCCTACTAAAGAAACTGAAGCGGGAGCAATAAGTCCTGCAATAATTGTTACTACAATTGGGAAAATAATCTTTGTTGTTTTTGATACACTCTTTGGATTATATTCCATTTTTATTCTTCTTTCTTTTTTAGTTGTAATCGTTTTAATTACAAGTGGTTGAATTAATGGAACAAGTGCCATATAGCAGTAAGCTGCTACCGCAATAGCACCGACATATTTACTCTTTAATGCTTGTGATACTAAAATTGAAGTAGGTCCATCAGCTGCACCAATTATACCGATACTAGCCGCATCCGCAATATCAAATCCACAAGCAGAAGCAACTACCATTGTAAAGAAAATACCAAATTGAGCAGCAGCCCCTATAAATATTAATTTAGGGTTTGATAATAGTGGCCCAAAATCAATCATCGCACCAATACCTATAAATAATAATAATGGTAAAATTTCTGATGCTTCTATTCCCGTTTCAAATAACCACTGAATCGCACCTACTACTTCATTTTCACCACTGATTTGATTAATAACTCCTGATAACGGTAAATTAACTAAAATTGCACCAAAGCCCATAGGTAGTAAAAGTGATGGTTCTAAATTTTTCTTAATCGCAAGAATTATTAATACTATACCAACTACATACATTACTCCTTGTTGCCATGTTATGTGTTTAATTCCTTCTAATAAAAAATCCATAAATTCTCCTTTAAAGTTTTTAGTATTATTTAAGATACCATATTTTGTCGTTTTTTGCAATTACTTTACAAATGTTTATATTATTTGTCGTCTATTTTCTTTACTACTTTAGCAGGATTACCAACAACAACACTATTTTCAGGAACATCTTTAGTAACAACACTTCCTGCACCAATTACTGAATTATTGCCAATTGTAATTCCTGGAAGTACAACTACATTACCACCAAACCAAACATTATTTCCTACAATTATTTTCTTTGCATATTCTAAGTTTTTATTTCTCGTTTCATAATCCAAAGGATGGTTGACAGTATAAAAACTACAATTTGGTCCTATGAACACATTATCTCCAAATATTACTTTATTAATATCTAATATTACTAAATTATGATTTGCGAAAAAGTTATTACCTATTTCAATGTTATATCCATAATCGCACCAAAATGGGGCTAGAATAGTAAATTCTTTTTTAGTTTTGCCAAGAAGTTTTATTAATATTTCTTTTTGCTTTTTTGTATTACTAAGCATAGTGTTATTAAAGGCAAAGCACAAATCTTTAGCCATATTACGTTCATTTTGTAACGATGTATCTGCTGAATCATATAATTCTCCATTTAACATTTTATTTTTTTCTATCATTTTATCACCTCGTATATATTATAGCAACTATTTCAAGAAAATAAAATGTAAAAACTCTATTTTTAATTATTTACCAAAATTTGACAATTATACTAATTTATTATATAATTATTGTGGAGGTGCGATATGAACGTTTTATTTTTTCTTACTCCTAAAAATAAAGTAGAATATATATATGATTACTATTCAATGCGGCAAGCATTAGAAAAGATGCAATATCACAAGTATTCTGCCATACCCGTTTTAAATAAAACAAATGAATATGTAGGAACTATATCTGAGGGGGATTTGCTTTGGTATATAAAGGAAATCGAGAACTTTAATTTAAAAGATGCAGAAAATATTATGATATCAAACATTAAAAGATCTCGTGATATTAAACCGATTAAAATTACATGTGAAATGGATAATTTAATATCCTTAGTTATTAATCAAAATTTTGTCCCTGTAATTGATGATTATAATAAGTTTATAGGAATTGTAACAAGAAAGGATGTTATAACATATTGTTATAATGAACTTGAAAAAAAATAGTATATTACTTCTAAGTCCTTTATTAGGACTTTTTTTGTCAACCATAAAAATGAAGTTTCATTATAAAGAACAAAGTTAGAGTTATCACTCTAACCCAAACACTTAATGTTTCTTTTAAAAGA